>JAFVPG010000230.1 GCA_017505415.1 Lentisphaeria bacterium
AAAACAGCCTGACACCACCCAGACGCTGACACTCACGCGCCAGCGTCACAAAACGGGGATGGATATCCCCCGCCGGGGGTCGCAAGGGGGGCGGCGTAAGCCCCCTTGCAAAAAAATCAGTCAATGTTTAGTACAGAGCCAAAAATTATTATATTTTTCACTGATTCAGATCAAGCATATTTTCTTTGAAAATATCGCCGCGTTCAGCGTAATTTTTGAACATATCCATACTGGCACAGGCAGGGGAAAGTATCAGAATATCGCCTTCAGCGGCATTATTTTTCATAGTCTGACAGCAGAGCTTAAAATTTTTACCGAATTTCTGACATTCAATATGTGGAGAGAGAATTTCATATAATTTATCCTCCGCTTCACCTATAAGATAACATTTAGCAAAATACGGCACACATGGCAGCAGTTCTGAAAAATCCATATCCTTGTCCAAACCGCCGAGAATTATATGCAGTTGTTTATGCGGAGGCGCAAATGTTTTGCAGGCGGCAACAACACTGTGCGGATTTGTAGCTTTTGAATCATCGACAGCTGTCAGTTTTCTGCCATTGAAAATAACCTCAAATTCTTCAATACGGTGATGACCGGCTCTGAAATTTTTCAGAGTATCTGCCAGCTGTAATGAAAGCATTTGATTTTCATCAAGAATCGTTGATACCAGATTTAATGCGCATTCAATATTTTCCAAATTATGCTGACCTTTAAGTTTACAATCCTTATAATCTGCAATTTCAGTTCCTTTATAATATATAAAATTATTCCGGATTTTTATAAGAGAAGAAACATTTTTTTGCAGTGATGCGCCGAAAAATCTTCTTTCCGCAGGCACGCCGTTGAAAATACGCATTTTTACTGCCCGGTATTCAGCCAATGAATCATTGTAGCGGTTCAGATGGTCGCTTGCAAGATTGGTGAAACATGCCGCATGCGGAGAAAATTTATCAATATGTTCAAGCTGAAATGAACTTACTTCGACAACTGCCAGAGTATTTTTGCTTTTTCTGCCGCTGAGGATTTCTGCACACAATGAACTCAGAGGCAATCCGATATTTCCGGCACATGCCGCCTCAATTCCAACGCTCTCCAATAAAGCACAAGTTAACTCAGTAGTAGTTGTTTTGCCGTTGGTTCCGGTGACAGCCAGAATTTTGCCGGGATAATGCAAAAATCCGTATTCCATTTCAGAAATTATTTTAAGTCCGTGCTTTCCGGCATTCTGAATCAATTCAGAATCCATTGCAAAACCGGGACTTGTTACGCATAAATCGAATTTTTCCCATAAAATTTTATCACCGTCGACCGCCAGAGTGCAAGTATCACCGAGAATTTCAGCCAATTCCTTTGCGCCCTGCCCGGAAACACCTTTACCGAGAATGAGAACATTCATAATTCAGCCTTATTTTACCTTTTTTAATGTAAACGTTACCGGAGCCTTGCCAATATTATGAAAATCGACAAATACACCATCATCTGAAACCCGCAAAACTGCATAACCGCTGCCATGGGTAAGCAAAGAAACATCTATTTTGCCGGCAAAAAGTTTTTTCCACAATTCTCTGCCTTTTGCATTGATTTTCGACGGATTACTGCTGAATATGACTTGCGGAGTGAAATTTTTCTGTTTCGCAGGGGTGCGTAAAGTTGAATTAAGCACAAACTGGGTAATGGTATTTTTATATTTTACCGGTTGATAACGGCTGATTGCCATAGTATGAGTATGACCGCTCAATACAATGGCATCACGTTTGAGCAGCAATTCCAGAATGCGTTCAGTATCATCGGAAAGAATATTTCTGATCCAGCTTTCCTCCGCCGGAACGACCGGCACATGAGATACAAAAAAGAAATAACGTGACGGAGTATTCACTGCCTCTTCCAGAAACGCCATATCCGGATTGAGCAAATCATGAAAATAATAAATATCTCCCTGCAATTTGAAATAGAAATTGGAGTTTTTCCGCTTAATATTTTTAACTGTTTTGTCATAATGTGCAATCACTATATCCTGCCATGCCTGAGTGCCGCCGGGCCCACGGGTATCATGGTTGCCGAGTACATTCAAAACAGGACATGAGAAACGTGAGGTCATAGAGTTCAAACCACCGGCAAGCATTTCTTTATGAAGTTTGTATGTTCCGGCATCTCCCTGCACCATATCTCCGAGTTGAAAAAGATAGAGAGCGTTATTTTTACGTGCAGCAGCAGCGGCATTGTCAAGCAGCATGGGAAGATTTTTTTTCCACATTTTTACATTTTTGGGAACTGTTCTCAAATCTTCGCCGCGATTTTTTATGACCCACAATGTCTGACTGCGCCATGAAAAAAGCCCTTCTTTATTCAAAACTCCTTGAGCAAAAGGGACATCGGGATTAAAATTTTTATAAACATTATGATCATGCAGATCTGTACGGTCATAATGAATATCTCCCAGCATTACCAGATTATAAGAATTTTTACTGCAACAGCCGCAAAGAGTTACGGCAACAGCAACCATGATCAGCAATTTTTTCACCAACATAAACACCTCCTTGGATTATTTAAAAAACATTTTATATTTACAGGAAAATTTTTCCTTTGCATTTTCAAGATCAGCCATATTGGCAAAAAGAGCAAAAAAAGATGATCCGCTCCCTGAAATACCGACATGCAGAGCATGCAGATCAAGCAATTCTTTTTTCCATATCAAATATGCCGGAAACTTTGAAAAAAGCAATGTTTCAAAATCATTTTTCAAATATTCAGCTGCCGTCATAACATCGTCATTCTGTAAAGCATTTATAATGTTTGAGCTTGAATTTGACGAATCTTCTCCGATAACTGACGGATCAATATGTTTGAATGCCCATGGAGTGCTGATTGAAAAATACGGTGAAAAAATCAGGATATGAAGTGATGCCGGACATTCAAATGGAACTATATTTTCTCCGATACCTGTGACGTGACTTATTTTATTCACAAGGAAAAACGGGACATCCGCCCCCAGAGAAAGTGCAAGTTCATGCAACTCTTTTTCTGTCAATTTCTGATAATGGGAATTAAGAAGTTTCAGGACAGCTGCGCAATCAGAACTGCCGCCGCCAAGTCCCGCACCTATTGGGATTTTTTTTTGCAGATCAATATTACAATTAACGTCAATTCCCGTCATTTTGAAATATTTTTCAGCCGCTTTTGAGCATAAATTATTGGCGGCATCCGTCATTTCTGCAAGATTTGACGAAATTGTGACGGACTTGTCTCCATGCGAAAGCGTAATTGTTATATCATCTGCAAGAGAATTTACCGGCACGAAAATACTGTCAAGCAGATGATAACCATCCTGCCGTTTCCCGACCAGTTTCAATGACAGATTGATTTTGGCGGGAGCGGCAGTTTTCAGAATAACAGAAGTATTATTCATTATTTTTTGTCAGAAGCTTCAAGTTCAGCTGCGGAACAGGGGGCGAATTTGAAACCGTATTTGTCATTGTATGTGCGGATTTCGTTTTCAATGGCGATAGCAACACGGAGCGCGCGCAAACCCTGTTCCCCTGAAACTTTGGGATCAACGACTTTGCCTGATGCTTTGCTCGCTTTGACAGCATCAATGAAGTCTGCAAGTTCAGCGGCAAGTGCATTCTTTTCATCAAGTTCTACATCTTTGCGGGCAAGTCCGAGTTTATTACGTTTCAAAACCATTGCCTTGCGGGTCATGTAATCCATTGAGATATAAGTATCTTCCTGGAAGACGCGGAAACGGCGCTGGGGTTCCTGACTTACACGGCTGGCGGTCATATTGGCGCATGAACCGTTTTCAAATTTGATACGGACATTGACAATATCTTCAGTGCCGCTGAGGACAGGAATACCGACTGCATCAACACGTTCAACTTCGGAATTCACCATGGAAAGAACAAGGTCAATATCATGTATCATAAGGTCGAGAACTACGCTGACTTCAGTACCTCTGCGGTGCATGCCTGGACGGGGAGGCGGATAAAGAGCGAGACGGTGCGCTTCAATAAAGCGGGTGTTTTCGGCATATTTTTTGATAAAATCCATTGCCGGATTGAAACGTTCCACATGACCGACACCGAAAACAACATTGTTTTCTTTGGCACATTTTACCATATCTTCTGCTTCAGCAACGGAAGCGGCGATCGGTTTTTCAACGAGGACATGTTTGCCTTTTTTGAGGAGGGGAATAGTGCTTGCGTGATGATAAGTTGCAGGAACTGCAACACTGAAAGCTTCACATTTTTCGATGAGTTCATCACAGTTTTTATAAACCGGAATATTGAATTCTGCGCCGACTTTTTCGGCAGTTTCAGTCATAACGTCAAAAATTCCGACAAGTTCCACATCAGGATTTTCGAGATACAATCTGGCATGATGACGACCGAGCGCTCCGACTCCGATGACTCCGACTTTGATTTTTCCGGTCATAAAAAACTCCTGTTTTTCGGGTTACACTTACAAACATCTCTGTAATATACACTTTTTTTCTGAAAAAAACAGCTTTTTTTATTATTTTTTTTGAAATCTGTCAATTCTGACTGTATATTTAGCAAAAATGATATATTTTATCAAACTTTTATTAAGGAAAAAATCATGAGCAATTACAAGTACAAAAGAGTTCTGCTGAAAATCAGCGGCGAATCACTCAAAGGCACCCAATCTCACGGCTATGATGCAGAAGCTGTTCAGGCCATTGTTTCAAAAATCAAAAAAGTGCTTGACCATGGAATGGAAGTCGCCCTCGTTTGCGGCGCAGGCAATATCTGGCGCGGCGTAACCGGTGCCGCAGGCGGTATGGACAGAGTCAATGCCGACTATATGGGGATGCTCGGTACTGTAATGAACGCTCTATGCCTCAGAGACTTTTTTGCCCGCGAATGTGTCGAAGCTGTAGTTCAATGCAGTGTGCCGATGCCCCCAATCGCCGGAGGAATCAACCGCATGGAAGCAGACAAAGCATTGTCCGCCGGAAAGGTTGTGATTTTCGCAGGCGGTACCGGCTGTCCGTTCTTCACCACTGACACCACTGCTGTGCTGCGTGCATTGGAGAACGATTGCGAAGCTGTTCTCAAAGCGACAAAAGTTGACGGAATTTACAGCGCAGACCCATTCAAATATCCTGATGCTGAACGATATACAGAACTCAGTTTCGATGAAGCAATTTCAAAACAGCTCAAAGTCATGGATTCAACTGCATTTTCAATGTGCCGTGACAATGATTTGCCGATAATTGTTTTCAATTTTGCAGATGCTGAAGGGCTTGATGCAATTCTGCGCGGCGACAACAGTGCCGGTACGATAGTTTGTTAAGTTTGAAATTTATGAACATTACAAGGAGTAAAAAATGATCCATCCAACAGCAATAGTCTCCCCCAATGCAAAAATCGGTGAAAACGTTGAAATCGGCCCTTATGCTGTAATTGAAGATGATGTTGTCATCGGCGATAACTGTTTTATTGACTGCCAGACCAAAATCTGCCGTTTTACCACAATCGGTTCAAATACAAGAATTTATAAAAATGCAATCGTAGGTGATGACCCTCAGGATCACCGCATGGTCCCCAATACAGAAGCATATACCAAAATCGGTTCCAATGTCGTTATCCGTGAATATGTGACGATCCATCGTTCACCGACTCCCGGTGCAATTACAGAAGTCGGTGACGGCTGTATGCTAATGGCATTTGTCCATATTGCTCATGATGTCAAACTCGGAAGTAATGTAACTATCGCCAATCACACCATTCTGTCAGGTCATGTCGAAGTCGGCAGCAATACTGTCATTTCCGGCCATGTCATGGTTCATCAATTCTGCCGCATCGGCGAAATGGCAATGGTCACTCCGGGCAGTAAAATCCGTCAGGATGTACCGCCGTTTGTTCTGCTCTCTGATGCGGGGCTGGTTGCCGGTTTGAATATCATCGGGCTGCGCCGTTCAGGAATGACTGCAGCCGAACGCAACGGATTGAAGAAAACTCTTAAAACCTTCTTTTTCAAAGGTTTGAATTTCGGAAATGCTGCCAAAGAAATGGAAAATGCCGACTTCAAAAATAAATATACTGACCGTTTCTGCGAATTTATGGCAAGCACCAAGCGCGGTGTGTTATCTCCTGATCCGGAAGTACTTGCCGCCGCCATGCGCGGAGCAGATGAAAGCGAAGAATAAGAGGTAAATTATGTTGAGAGGGATTTTCATTTTTTCTGTATTCTGCACATTGCTGCTGTGCGGCTGTGTCAAATCCACTTACACAGGGTCCATAACCAGATTTCCTGAATATACTAAATTTGATGTTATCCCTGATGCAAAACTGAAACTTGAAGCTGTCGGCAGACGCGAATTGATCTCCGGTGTGGACGACAGTATAACTCTGCGGTTGAGCAACATCGGAAATAATGCTGTACGCATTGAAGAATGGTACATGAAGGAAGTTGATAATTTTATTGTCTATTATCAACCGTGGAAACCGGGTACCAAAGAACCCGATCCTCTTGCATGGCAAGCAATTATGCCGGTAACTCTTGAACGTCCGAAGCGTTACCCGCTGGACATGTCGCCGGGCGTAAGTGTGCTGGTGCGTTTCGGATTGCCGTTTCTTGACGGATTGAAAGTCACTCCGGGCAAAGAACGCAGATTCTTTTTGAAAGCCGCTCTCAGCCTGAGATCCGTAAAAGCCGAAAGTAAAATTTTTGCAATATCACTTTTATAAAATACAAGGAATTAAAAAATGTTGTTTGAGGTTGAAAATTCTCTTCTTGTCGTCGTCGATGTACAGCAGAAACTGATGAAAGCCATGAGCAATTCAGAACTGTGCGAAGCTAAAGTAAAACTGCTTGCCAATGCGCTTACTCTGATGAATGTCCCGGTTATAGTAACAGAACAATATCCTAAAGGTCTCGGTCCGACGGTTGATTCTGTCAAAGAAGTTCTGAATGAAAATACCGCATTTGTTGAAAAATCTGCTTTTTCCTGCTGCGGTGCTGAAGAATTCAATCAGAAACTGCTCGAATATGACCGCAAAAATATCATCCTCTGCGGTGTTGAAAGTCACGTCTGTGTGCTTCAAACTGCAATGGCACTTTTGAACAAAGGTTATACTGTCACTCTTGCCGCAGATGCAGCAAGTTCGCGCAATGAAAATGACAAAGCATTGGCTCTGAGCTATTTGCGTCATAATGGAGTATCAGTTTTAAGTACTGAATCAATCATTTTCGCTCTTTTGAAAGATTCAAAACATCCTGCTTTCAAAGCGGTCAGTGCATTGCTCAAATAAGGAATATTTTATGCAGAACGAACAGAATTTTTTGCAGGAATTTGAGCAGCTTTTCGGCCGTAAAGCTGCTGTCCTTGCCAAAGCTCCGGGCAGATTGGAAATCCTCGGCAATCACACTGATTACAATGAAGGTTTCGTTTTGAGTTGTGCAGTCGGGTTCGGCGTGACCATCGCCATCGCAGAAAACGGACTTGACCGCTGCCGTGTACGCAATCCTGAATTTGCTCCCGGCAAAGAAGAATCAATAGATTTGAATAATATCGGCGCAGCAATTCCCGGTGACTGGACCAATTATATAAAAGGAGTGATCCTTGAACTGGAAAAACGAAATATTAAAATCAAACCGTTTGATGCACTTGTAAAAAGTGATTTGCCGGTCTCTTCCGGCATGAGCAGTTCTGCCGCCCTCGAAACAGGATTCTGTTTTGCCTTCAAAGAACTTTTCGGCATTGAACTTGCCAAGGAAGAATGGGCGCGTGTCGGTCAGGGGGTTGAAAATATTTATCTCGGTTTGAAAAGCGGTCTGCTCGATCAATTCAGTTCAGTTTTCGGACAGAAAAATGCACTTATTCTCTCCGATTTCCGTACTGTCGAAGTTTTGCGCACCGTGCCGCTGCCGGAAGGCTATTTTCTCATTGTCGTAAATTCCATGATCAAACACAATCTCGTTGACTCCGAATACAACAGCCGCCGTGCAGAATGTGAAGGAGCCGCCGCAAAAATCAGCGCAAAACATCAAGCCGTTAAAACTCTCCGTGATGTTTCACCCGCACTCCTTGAAGAATGCAAAGATGATTTGGATGCACTCGAATACAAGCGTGCAAAACATGTGGTCGGGGAATGTGACCGGGTAAAACAGGCAATCAACTGTCTTGACAAAAATGATATTGCAACTTTCGGAAAATTACTTTTTGAATCACATGAATCAAGCAGAAATAATTTTGAAAACAGCACTGTTGAGCTTGATTATCTGGTCGAACTTGCCCAAACAATTCCCGGCTGTCTCGGGTCACGCCTCTCAGGCGGCGGATTCGGCGGTATTACAATCCATCTGGTCAAAGCAGATGCCAAAGATACATATATGAACGCCATCCGTGAAGCATATAAACTGCAAACCGGCGTTGAACCGCAAATCCTCGCATGCGAAATAGGTCAGGGCGCAATAGCTATAAAATTGGAGAAATAAAATGAAAATCATCAGCAAAATATCATTGTTCTGTATTATAACTGCAATACTGTGCGGCTGTTCTTTCAAAGAGATAAACCGCAACCTTGACAATTCAAAAAAACTCCGTGTCGGTATGAATAAAGAACAAGTTCTCAACATTATGGGAGAACCTTTACGGGATGCGGCATTTCATGAAGAAAATGTCTGGTATTATTTTGTCAGAATCAATTGGTATGACGGACTTTACACCCGTGATGAATGTATGCCGCTGGTTTTCGTGAACGATAAACTTGCCGGCTGGGGAAATGAATTCAAGGCACGCTTTGATACTGTTGCTCCCGTAAAAAAATTCACTCCGCCTGCCGTCAAATAAATTTCAGGTAAAAAACGATGGCATCTTCTTCACGTTTCAATATTCTAAAAAGCTCGATAGGCATGTCAGCGGCAACTTTGATGAGCCGTATTCTGGGACTGGTGCGGACTATTCTTGAAGCAGCGGTACTCGGCGGCAATGCACTGGCAAGTGAATGGGGATTCGCCATCATCTTTCCGAATATTTTCCGTCGGTTGTTGGGAGAAGGGGCTTTGGGAACGGCACTGATCCCGCTTATCAGCAATGCAGAAACTGAAGAAGAAAAAATCGCCATACGCCGGAAACTCGGCGTAGTTTTCACTGTTCTCGGACTGGTTTTGATATTAATTGTCATTCTTGTCTCATTGTTTGCGTTTTTTTTCGGACACCTTTTCAAAGAGGAATATGTCCGCAATGCCTTCAAACTTATTCCGTATCTCATGCCATATGCATTTTTTATCTGCCTTATAGGAATCGGCGGTGCGTGTCTCAGTACCAAAAGGGTATTTTTTCTGCCGGCACTGGCGGGCTTGCTGCTTAATATTTTCATTATTTCCACACTGGGATATTTTTATTATATCAAAACGCCTGAAATCCAGAGTGTTCTGTATCGTTTGACAGGGGCAGTACTTGCATCAGGAGTTATTCAGTTAATATTCATCGGTTATCTGATGCATAGAAACGGGATTTTTCCGGAGTTTCATTTTCTGCATTTTGCTGAACACAAAGACATTTTAAGGGAACTCTGGAATCTGGCATTACCGGGATTGCTTGCCGGTTCAGCGCTGCAATTAAGTCTGCTTATTGACAAAAGTCTGGCAGTATTCATCAGTGCAAGTGCTTTGCCGTCACTTAGTTATTCAGAGCGCATAGTTTATCTGCCGGTGGGAGTTTTTGCTTTGTCGGTGGGTTCTGTCTTGATGGCGGACATGTCAAGGTCAGCGGCGGCAGGCAGATTTGATGAAATGCTGGACAGTCTGCAATTCAGTTTACGTCATGTTATATTCTGCTGTCTGCCGATGAGTTTATTTGTGGTATTTTTCAGAACAGAAATCATTGAAGCTTTATTTCTGCGCGGAAATTTCACAATGCATGATATGAATGAGACTTCATGGGCGATGTTGTTTTACTGTATGGGAATACCGTTTTTCTGTTCAGTAAAAGTTATAACTCCGGCATTTTTCGCCCGCAAGGACATGAAAACACCAATGAAAATATCCATGGCTGCAATCGCAGTCAATATCGTTTTGAATTTGATATTGATGTGGAAGATGAAACAGGGGGGGCTGGCTCTGGCGACTGTATTTTCCAGTGTTATAAACAATGTTTTACTGATAATTTTTCTGCACAGAAGCAATTTCAAATTGAATTGGGGCGAATTGGGAATAACTTTTTTTAAAAGTGCAGCAAGTTCCGCTATTGCCGGTATTATTTCCTTTTTCACTATTCCTCTGCTGATCAAACTGAACAGCTTATACGGCGGAAAATTTCTGTCAATAATTGTATTGCTTGCCTTTTTCGGTATAATTTATCTTATAACCAATCTGCTGCTGCGTACTGCTGAACTGCATGAATTTCTGTCACTGCTCAAAAGAAGAGGAAAAAAGAATTGAAAGTCCCTCCCGGTATAATGCGCAAAGCTGGAGAAGCCGTCGTTTCGTACAAAATGATTGCTGAAAATGACCGTATCCTCATCGGGTTATCAGGCGGCAAAGACAGTTTTGTACTGGCGCATACTTTGTATGAATTACAGAAAAAAGCTCCTGTAAGATTTGAACTTGTTTGTGCAACTTTTGATCCGGGATTTGACGGTTTTGAGCTTGAGAAAATAAAAAATTATGCAGAGTCGCAAAACTGGGAATTTCACTCCGTAAAATTGGATATTGCTTCGATTATTGAGGAAAAAAGTTTTGAAGAATCTCCCTGCGCTCTCTGTTCACGTTTACGGCGGGGGCATTTATACAGATTAATGGATGAACTCAAATGCAATAAACTTGCCCTCGGTCACCATGCAGATGATGCAATTATTTCTTTTGTCATGTCATATTTCAGAGGTCACGGACTTTCAACCATGGGGCCGAATGTGCCTGCATTAGAGGATAAACGTATCATACGACCGCTGATTCTTGTCCCTGAAGCACGGATTGCTGAATTTGCAACTCTTTCATCATTACCTGTTTATGGGCAATGCAAATATAAAAAATATCTCGATGACAACGGAGATCGCATGTTTTTCCGGCAAATTCTCTCTCAAATTGAAGAAAAAATCCCCGATTTCCGCTCACTTGCACTCAAATCTATGGGAAAAATCGAGCAAAACTACCTTTTTGATAAAAAATTTATAGATTTTTTACAAAATTAATTTGCTTTTTTTGAAAGTACTGTTATATTAAAGAGTATTAACAAAACTGCGTTAGTTAATAAAACAAACGCGGGGGAGTAGCTCAATTGGTTAGAGTACCACCCTGTCACGGTGGATGTTGCGGGTTCGAGTCCCGTCTCTCTCGCCATTTTTTTTTGCCTTTTTTTTCAGCCCTGCTTACATAACAATCGTGTATAAAACAAAAAATCAGTCATGCAAATAAATTTGCTGACTGATTTTTGTGTTTTATACACTCTCTCTGCAATGCAGAGAGACGATTGTTATGTGGGTTGCCCTCCG
>JAFVPG010000231.1 GCA_017505415.1 Lentisphaeria bacterium
AGACCTTCACGTATTGCTTTGAGGACAGGATAACCGCTGCGAGCTTCAATGAGCCATTTTACAGCAAATTCGCCTGATTCGATGCGGCGGATAGATTCTTTCATGCGTTCTTTGACATCAGCGGGGAGGATGAAGGGACCATTGTCATATTCACCCCATTCAGCGGTGTTGGAGATGACCTGGTTCATGCGCTGGATGCCGCCTTCGTAGATAAGGTCGACGATAAGTTTAGCTTCATGGACGCATTCAAAGTAAGCCATTTCGGGGGGATAACCGGCTTCGGTAAGAACTTCAAAACCGTATTTCATCAAGTCAACAGTACCGCCGCAGAGAACGTTCTGTTCACCGAAGAGGTCTTCGTAGGTTTCCTGTTCCATGGTGCATTCGAGAACGCCGGCACGGGTAAGACCTTCAGCTTTGGCGATAGCGAGAGCGACTTCACGGGCTTTGCCGGAGCAGTTCTGACGGACAGCGATCAAGCCGGGAACGCCGAAGCCTTCGACGAAACGTTTACGGACTTCAGTACCGGGGCTTTTGGGAGCGACCATGATGACATCAACGTCAGCGGGGGGAACGATTTCGCCGAAAACGTAAGCAAAACCGTGTGAGCACATAAGAGTTTTGCCGGCGGTGACATAGGGGGCGATTTCAGATTTGTAGATGGGACCGTGGTTTTCATCGGGGAGGAGGAGGTGAATAACATCGGCTTTTTTAGCGGCTTCAGAGACGGAGAGAACTTCAAAACCGTCCTGAGTTGCAGCATCCCATGATTTACCGGGACGGGCACCGATAACGACATTCAAGCCGGAGTCTCTCATGCAGAGAGCTTGAGCACGACCTTGAGCACCATAGCCCATAATGGCAATGGTTTTTCCGTTCAATACGCTGAGATCAGCAGCGGAATCATGAATAATTTCCATTTTTAACTCCTTTAAGTTTATGGATTGAAAGTATACAAAAATACAATAATGGAATTAATATAACACTCTTTGTGTTTTTGTCAATGAAAAAATTTGAAAAATAAATAAAATAATGCTATATTATCTCTGTAATAAAATAGAAAAGGAATTTAATAATTATGGCAAAATTGGCAGATATTGCAAAAGTGCTGAATTTGAATGTATCTGTGGTTTCCCGTGCCTTGAACCCAAATCCTGACAAAAATGCAGTGGTCAAAAAAGAAACTGCAGAACTTATCCGCAAAACTGCTGCTGAAATGGGATATGTCCCAAATCGTCAGGCAGCTTTTCTGGGGAAGGGCAAAGGTGCTACGATTTTCTGTTATCTGCCTGATGTTTCAACACGCCTTATAAACGATTTGATGTTCGGAATTACCGAAGAGGCAGGAAGAGAAAATTTTCCTGTCAATTTTTTCTTTGGCAAAAATATTGATGATTTCAAAAATTTTCTTCATCACGGCAAACGCATTCCACATACCGGATTGATAACATTTCCACCGAGTAAAATGTCATCTGAAATGCAGGAACTTTTTCAGCAGTATTATGAAAAATGCAGCAATATCCTCTTTCTTAATACAATATCCAATGCGCCGAAAACGGAAGAATTATTTTCGCAAATTCCGACTTTGAATATTGACGAATATTATGGCGGTATGCTGGCGGGAAAGCATCTCCGGCAATGTAATTGTGATGAATTTCTGATAATCGGTGAAAAAAATCAGCTTGGTATTTTTGAGGAGCGTGAAAGAGGTTTTACAGATTTTCTGCTTTCCGCAGGGGTTAATATCAATAAGATTTCTTTTGCTGAAATTGAAGATTTTCCGTTTAAAAAAGGTATGAAATACGGTATTTTTGCCGACAGCGATTATGTGGCTTTGAATACATATCCGGTTTGGGCACGCAAAAATCTTGAACTTGGCAAAGATATTCTGCTTGTCGGATTTGACGATATTTTTTACAGCAGAATATCCAATCCGTCATTGACAACTGTCCATCAGCCTGCGCGTTTGGAAGGTCATGTTGCAGTCAAAAAAATGATCAATATGATTTTCGGCAAAACTGAACAAAGTGAAACCTTGAAACCTTTTCTTGCTGTGCGGGAATCAACCGGCGGTAACCGTCCCGACCCCGAACATCCGGAATTGGAATCATGTTTGGAATAACAGTACGATTGTTATTTTTTTGAGCTTACAACTCCCAATCATCGGTACGGAAAGGGGATGCCGGTAAATCAGCTCCTGACTTTATCCAATGCTTTTTTCAATTCATTGTAATTCAAATCCTGCGGCGTAATATTTTTCATTGCTGAAAGTGCGGCGGCAATACCTGCGGATTCTCCTGTCATGGCGGCAGTCGGGATGACCCGGAAAACTTCCCATGCATTTTCGTTTTCTGCACCGATACAACGACCGGCGGCGAGCAGATTTTTAACATCTTTGGGAATAAGTGAGCGATATGGAGTGTCCCAGACATCTTTTGCTTTGCGCCAGTCTCCGGTCAATCCGACTGAATCTTCAAAACGTCTGCCGTTATCTTCATCTGTCAGGTTGAAAAGTGCATCAATGCGGGCGATTTTCCGCAGTTGCGGCATGGCGGCGAGGTGAACGGGATAATTTTTCTGCCGCTCTTCAATAGTTTTGAATTTATTGTAATGATAACGGATAAGTTCCCATGAATCGCGGACAAAATTTGAAATCGCTTTGCCGTTGAAGCAGTTGGCATAACATTTGGCTGTATCAAAGGTATCCATTGAATCGGTGGAAGGATTTTCCCATGCGCCGAGAATGTGAAGTGATTCGGTAAAGTGAAATACTTCATGTTTTGTTCCCATTTCAATGACCCACGGCGTAACGTAATTTTCAGAAGTTATAACTTTGGCTCCCGCAAGATTGGCAAGATACGCTCCGCCTGTGGCATCAACGAAACATTTTGCATTGATTTTGGTCATGCCTGAAGTGTTGAATACGGTTATTGACTTTAATGTGTCTCCGTCTTTTTCAGCTCCACAAACTACGGTGTCAAGCCATAAATCAACATCTGCTTCAGCAAGCATTTTGTCAAGAGTAAGCGTAAAACCCGCAGGAGAGAATGAACAGCGGAAACGTTCGCTCGGAATTCCCTGAAATCCGCCTTTCGGACCGCCCCATTTTTCAGGAACATCAAAAGGACCGTATTCCGTACTGCGGCGTATCATCTCTTCGGAAAGTCCGTAAATTATCTGATTGCCGCACCCGTCGCACAAAGGCAGATAAACATATATCAAACCTGAAGTTGCAAGACCTCCGAGCAGACATTGTTTTTCAATAAGAGCAGTTTTTGCCCCCTGACGTGCGGCAGCGATTGCAGCGGCAACACCTGCCACACCTGCACCGGCAACAACGACATCATAACTTTTTTCTGACATGATTTACTCTCCACAGGGGTGATTGATTTTTCTGTTATTTTCCAGAGAGACATTGGCATTTTCGCATTTGACTATATCGCTCTGCCAGACACCGGAGGCATTCTGCCAGGCAAAAGTGCTGTTGCGTATAACAATGTTTTCTGCATGACGGATAAAAAACGGATAAGGAATCCCCGAATACGGCAAATCGCACCACAAAGGATACGGGTCGGGAACTTTTTCAAGGAAGTCATCGCCCATTTTTCCCGAAAGCGTCATATAAATATCGGAAAATTCAATGTTGCGGAACGGACTTTCTTTGTATGCACCGAGATATGAACCGCGCGTTGCATTGGCAACGATATTGCGGAAAGTCACACGGTCAATAAATCCTTTTATCGTATCAGCACAATTCTGCGGTTTGGTGTATTGAAAATTGAAAGTTGTAAAAGCATTTATCACGAGATTGCTGAATGTAATATCAGAAATCGCAGGTCCGTTATAAATATTACAGCCCCTTATATCATCCGGACTTATCGCCACCATCATGGAAATGCCGATCATTGTATCGTAAATAACACAGTTTGTCATGGTTAGATTGCGGATAGCTCCGTCACCTTCATAACCGATACGGATACCATCGGAGGTGGTTTTGATACGGCAGTCGGAAATGGTGATATTTTCGCAGGCTTTGTCATATCCCAGTTCATCGGTATCACTTTTTATGGCAATTCCGTCATCACTGCAAATAATATCACAACCCGAAATCCGTACATTTGAACAGCAGTCAATATCAACTCCGTCATTATTGGGACCGCGTAAATCGGTGATTATTTTAACATTTTGAACATTTACCCTGTCGCAGCCGAGACACCATATATTATAACAAGGCGGGTCAAGTATGGTAATATCCTCAATAAGAACATCTGTACATTCTCTGAAATGTATCAAACCTTTTGGACGGTGCAGTTGCGGCCAGAAACGCTGACCGAAAAGCGGATGTTCGAGACCGTCATTTTTCGGCCAGAAAATGTCGTAACCTCTGCCGTTCACAGTACCGCAACCGGTGATGGAAACATTTTTAAGTTTTTCGCCGCCGATGAGATATTGTTTGGTATTCTGTGAAGGTTCCTCACATTTTTTATCGGGGTCCGGAATTTGTTCAAGCAGACTGTAAAGTTCAGCACCATGCTCAAAATGCAGTTCAATATTGTCCTGCATAACGATTTTTTTTGAGCTGAAAACACCGGGAGGGATATTGACCGTACCGCCGCCATGGGCGGCACAGTCATTGATTGCCTGCATGATTGCAGATGAATTGTCAGTATGACAATCCGCAACAGCTCCGTAATCGAGAATATTGCAATACATTTTCAATCCTTTATTTTACGAAATATATGGCGTCAATGGCGATAAAATCGGGAGATTTTGAATCTTTGACATAGACCGGACCGGAAAATTTGACGGACATGTAAGCATCATAAGTATTTTCCTTGTCAGTTGCGGTCGGTTCATAGATGTTATCAAGTGCGCATTGGATAATCCATGTGCTTGTACCCCAGAAATAGGGAGTTGAGTTGCGGAAAGTAACTTTACCGAGGCGGACGATGTGATATTTTTCATCCTGCGGGACATCGGTTGTTTTGATGTTCTTTGCAGCAAGCGGGCGTTTGCGTCCGGTATCCCAGATACCGAAACCGGTAGTGCCGTTTTTGGTTTTTGCGGGAAATTCTTTTCCGAGAGAAACGGCTTTGCCGTAAATTGAATCTTTATCGTCTATGAATTTCACACTTTTATTTTTGAAAGTATAATAGGGCAGTGCGATAACGTTTTTACCTTTGAACTGTTCAGGAATTTTTACCTGTTTTTGAGCGGCCTTCAGTGCTGTAAGACGTTGTCTCCATGTATTTTTCAAAACCCCGTTCATATTTCGGCGGTCACCTTTGAGCGGATAATAATAATCAATGGACGGCATGAGATATTTTTCATAGTTTTTAAGCAAATCTTCATAATTCCATGCGGCTCTGTCAGTTTCAGATAGTCTGAAATAACGGCGGATCAAAGCGCCGTAAACGGGAATGAATTCTCGTTCGATATTTGCTTTGATGAGCGGATTTTTGTTATTTTTTACTGCATTTACAGCCTGATTCAAGAGGGTGAATGCTTTTTGGAAATATGCAGTAGTGTAATATTCACGCATATTGGGCGGAACAGGGCCGATAACGAGATTTGATTTTTCCTGTTCAGTTGTGACAAACTCAAGATATTGTTTCATAAAAGGCGCACCTTCAGCATACATGCCATGCATGAAAGTATTTATTTCCTGCTGCACATTAAGCTCAGGAACGTTCATTGAACGTAAACCGATATAACGTTTGAGAGCAAAAAATGAGGTTGATTCGGGGCTTTCACACTCAACAAAAATATCTTTGACATTATATTTTTTGTAAATCGGCATGGCGGAATAAATAGCTTCCAAATTAACATAAGGACCTGCAAGATTGGCATGATCGCCGCCGAAAAGTTTCCAGTAATCCCATACTGCAATATTTTTGGCATATTTGCTCCAGGCGATGATGAGGTCGAGAGCTTCTTTATTGGTTTTGTAAGTCAGAGGACGCATGGTGTCACGTTTGCCGTTGCCGCCGAATTCCATTCCGAGCATGGCGATGTGCATGATGACATTGTCTTCCGCACGCATGGTTTTCGGGGGATTGTAGCTGAATAAATAAGCGAATGTACGGATGTAAATTTCGGGATATTCCTTGCGGATTTCACGTGCGATATAATTGATGAAATCCAACAGCGGAGCAGAATACGCACCGCCTTCACGGTCAGCAATAGCTTTACAGTCGGGACAGATGCACTGATTGTTGTTATCATTTGCGCTGATGTCATAAATAAAAGGCGGGGGAACACCGTCTTTTGCAGCTTTTACGCGGTCTTTTTTAATGAAGCTGCGCAAAGCGGCAAGGACGTATTTCCGGGTGTCGGGATTGGTCATACAGAGCTGCCCTGAAGAATCCTTCACACGTTCATTGTTGGGACGCAGAGAGAACATTTCAGTTTTTTTCACCGGGAAAGTGTCTGCGTAATTGTGGAAAGTATGGTGCGGGGAGGGGGAACCAAGCAGCGGATAATCGGTTGTTCCCGCATTGCCGTATGCCTGACCGCGGTTGCGGGCTTTGAAAATATGAGTATCTCTGTACCAATCCAGTGAATCGAAAATGTGACGGATACGGAAATAAGGTCTGCCTGAAATATCAGTTGAAGGCAGTTTGAAGTTTTTATTGACTGGAATTGATGAATTTTTTTCGTCAAAATGGCGGACGTTGCCGTAACGTTCAAGAAATTCATAAACACCGTAAAGAATACCTTTAGGATCTGAACCGGTGATTACGAGTTTGTCTTTGCCGACGGATTTGATACGCCACTGTTCAGGAAGGGTGAGTTTTTTACTTTCAGCGATACCCGGTCTGGTTTTTCCGAGATAAATAACCGGGGTTGAACCTTTGTAGGTGCTTTCGGTAAAAACTTCCACTTTGTCAGAAGTTATTTTCTGCAAATGTGAAGACAATTCACTGACTGTGAATTTGTCATAGTTGCGCTGATTGTCAGGAGTTACGATTGAAATTCCAGCAAGAGCAAGTGCGGCAGAGTTTACCGCAAGAATTGTTAAAAGTGTTTTGATATTCATTTTTTTACCTCAGTCAAAGTAAGCTGTTTTGAAACCTTTGTCAAGCAATGCCTGTTTGGAAATAAGTTCGGAATGACCGTCGCCGAACCAGACTGCAGCACGTTTGTCATGATATGCGGCAACACCGGCTTTGAGATATTGATTAGTACCTGCTTCGTTCCAGAAATTTTGAGTTGATGTTGCTTTTGTCTCATCGGTAGAGGCATCTGCGAGCCAAATGGTCGGATTTTCAACAGTGTTGCCGTTGTTGTCTGTTTCCATTCTGTGGTCCAGACGGTAATGTTTTTTGGTCAAACCGCCGCCGTGTTCGAGAATGCGCAACCCGTAATGATATGCACTGTTAAGTTTACTGGCGGCATCTCTGCCGGGCATTGAATCAGGACAGCTGAAAAGTGCGGGATTTTTCGGTACATAACCATCTTCATATAACATTTTAGCCCAGCTGATACCACTTGAATTTGTGCGATGAGGCATGTTTACAGCCGGCATCCAACCGTCAAAATCATCTACATACAGAAGAGCTGAAGTTCCGCATTGGCGTAAATTGCTGATACATGTTGTCGCTCTGGCTCTGGCACGTGCTTTGTTGAGCGACGGCAGAAGCATACCTGCAAGTATGGCGATGATGGCAATGACGACGAGAAGTTCAATTAGAGTGAAGCAACTTCCGATAATATTACTTCTGTCATGTTGTTTGAGGTTGTTTTTCATTTTTTTATCCTTTCTGTTAAGGGGTGAAAATTTACTTTTGTCCGCAGATGCGTAAGGCAAACTGCCTTGACATGTCTTGCAATACTTACTTTCTTTTTGCAAAAAGAAAGTAACAAAGAAAAACTTTTCTCCTTTCAAATTCTTCCGTTGTTTGAAGCCCGATGCAGTTACGGCGCCATCTGCGATTATTTACAATATTTTCGCAGACGGCTTA
>JAFVPG010000232.1 GCA_017505415.1 Lentisphaeria bacterium
AAAGAAAGATTTGCTCCACACTCAATAAAAGAAATTTCACCATGAGCGAGTTTATTACGAAAACTTTTTACAAGTTGTAAACTTCCCATGTCATCGTATCTTTTAATCTTTACATTTTTTGCAATATCAGGCTGCAGACTGGTATTTATCCCCAAGCGTTTAAAAAAATTGAATATTTTTTCATCATCCCAATTACCACCGCCACCTAAATCCAAGTTGTCCTCTATATTTTTTCCTGCAGTAAAAATACTTTGAACAAAAAAATACATTGCATCTGTTCTTTTATCAATACTGGAATCCGCAATTTTTTTTGCTAGAGAACGCAAAATTTCTTTTTGTAAATTTTGCGAAAGTTTTCCCCAATTACTATATTCAACTTGGTGAATTGATGATTCAATATATCTAACGCACTTTACAACTGTGGATTCGACAATGTTATACAATTGTAAATAAAGACCTGCATACAAAATTTTCTGTATATCTGGCGTGATTCTGAATACACTCCCATGAGTAGTCGTATTTATTCCAGTCAGCATAGGACTGCCATCTGGCAATATAGTCTCAATTCCAGCAATGAAATCTAAATATTTTTGTATTTCATTTTTTCGTTCTTGATAAACAGTCAGGAGATCCATGAAATTACTCCTGTAAAAGATTGTTTTTTACATTAGTAATTCTTTCAACCAATTTATTTGTAACATTAGCACCATCAGACCTAATGATTCTTTTAAATTCTTCGCTCTCAAGCCAATGGGCTACATTTTGTGGTTTTAAGTCTTGTCTTTCTTGCAAAGCCCAGTATGAACCAACTGCAATTGCTTCAAAACGAGTGCGAGGAGTTACTGTGGCATTTGATGATTTTCTAAAACCATTTGAAAAATGTTCATGTACAAAATTCATAACGCGCTCAAAGCGTTCTTTGTATTCAGTGATCAACAGCGGATTTTCTGAGAATTTTTTATTCATTCTTTGAGTATAAGCATACAAAAAGGGAGAAACTTCATTGGCATATTCATCCAAGCCATCACCATAAGCAAAAAATCTTGTAATGAGTTCTTCCCTCTCTTTTTCTTTTTCTTGTTTTGCAGAAACGGGTGCCAACTGTTGGAATAAAGGATCTTTTGAGAGTTCTGTAACCATATCAATAAATGGTCCGGCAAGTGCTCCTCTACGAATTTCTGCCTGATTAGCAACTTTACTACCAGTGTTTATTCTGTTAAATAAATCCAGGCGTGCTTCTTCGTCAGCTTGTTCTGAAAGAACGATACCACGAATGGATTTATTAGAGAATTTTCGCCGTCTTGATTCTGGCAGATCCTGAAATGTAAACCCATTCAGTGCCGGCAAACGCTCTAAATCATCCAACTGCAAATCTCCATAAATAAATTCTTGAATTGTTCTCAACCTTTGAGAGCCGTCAACTATTTCTAACTTACCAGTATCAGGATTTTCGTAGAAAAAGAGAAATGGTATAGGTAAACCAAGTAATATTGATTCAATAAATCGCCACTTTCTCCTTTCTTCCCAAGTAAACTCTCTTTGATAATTCGGCACATAATATTCGCCTTCTAGCATCTTTTGAGCCAAATAACCAACAGAGTATTCGGTAATGTAGTAGTCTATCTGCTTTGAACGCTCAATAATTTGTTTTTCTGCAAGGTCTTTATCCAGAAAAAGATCAGGTTGTATTGACATTATATTACTCCTCTATTGTTATGATATTTTCAGTGATCAAAGCTTCAAAGTGTTTGTGTAATTGTCGTGGTAAATTACCTTTACGCAACATAACACCAAGTTCCATATTATCGCTCATTGCCTTGCCAGTTAAGTTTGCACTTGTAATCAGAGCAAATTTATCATCAGCTACTGCACATTTTGCATGAACAACTGCTAAATTGGGTTCATTTTTCGTGAACCAAGTATAAAATTTAGCACCGGGCAATTGATTTTTTAAGTTCTGCATGGAATCTATATCAACAGAACCACCAAAATTTTTTGATTTTTCCAAAAGAAAATTCACTTCCACATTTCTCAATATAGCACTATTTAACGCATTAATGACTGCATCTGCTTTATAGGCTACAAAACTGACAATAAACAATTTCCTTTGTGCTGCATTTATTAATTCGCATAAGGCTTGTTCTGTATAACGCAAAGGAACAGCTGATGTTTCCGGTCCAGTCCATAGCAGTTCAACTTGCCCTTGTTTTGTACTGTAACAAGATGTCGCCGTTGCACTTCGTATTGCGGTAGCAAGCTCGGTCCCAGAAATATGTGTTTTTTCAACATTGGCAAAAAATCGTTCAAACAATGCAGAATCAGTATTCACACCCCAAGCTTTTTTAAGTTTGGAAATATTTATAGATGTCTGCATCTTTTCGGCTTGGACAGCAATAAAGTCCAAACGTTCCGGTGGTAGTTCAAATGCCATTTCTGCTACAATGTTGAATAAGTCTGTCATTACCTGTCTCCAATAGTAAAGAATGCAGCAGTATCACAATCAAAAGTATTAACAACCAATGCTCTATCTAAAAATTTATTGCCAGCTTCGCATGATGTTTCTGCAACAAAAGCACAAGCGTGACAAGCAGCAGCGTGAAGAGATTGATCATCTGCCGGATCGTGCTGGGCGCACAGAGGGTCAGAGGAACATATTTCAGCCCGTCTGAATGCCAGCTCCATGATACGTCCCAATTCATTCGCTTTCCCGAGATCCACTAAACCGCCCAACGTACCATCGGAATCAGATGCCGCAGTGTAAAGCAAAATTCCTGCCATTGGATTGTCGCTATCGTTGCTGGCATAGATTCGTTCTTGAATACTGGCTGCGTTATAGCCGCATTCCAGAGAAAATTCCCGAATGATTAAATGAGCAATAGTATGTAATAATACATAACGTATTCCGGGATAACCGACATCAGGAGTAAGATTGTGAGCAATGCGCCAACCGTTATGCCCTGCTTTCAGCATAGTATCCCGTTGTTTTACTCCGGGCAGATTTTCCCATTTTTTCAATGCATCTTCATCAAATCTGATAAAAATTCCTTCGCCATGAACTTCGCACGCCGGAATCCATGTCGGAGCTTTTTTAGCCAGTGGAGCTCTTGGGACTTGCTCATCAGGAGCTGCAAATTCATTCGCCGCTTCAATGCGTGTATAACCGACCAAAGCATTCACTTTTCTCAATCGATTCAGCAACAGTACATTGGAAATTTTGTCTGCAAATTTCCTTGGCACTGGAGTTGGCGTACTCATAAAATGAGGCCAATCTTTTGGCGGATTCGGTGCGATTAAAACATTCCATTCCGGGATCTTTACATCATCGCTTTTTATAACCACTGGTTCCCCAGCACAAGCTTTTTTTTCTTCAACAGCTTTCCATACAACTGCGGGATCCCAATTTTCAATACCCGGCAAAGCATGAGTTTTTGTC
>JAFVPG010000233.1 GCA_017505415.1 Lentisphaeria bacterium
GTGCATTTAAATAACAAAAAAGACGGTGATTTCACCGTCTTTTTATTATCTTAAAAACAAAATCTAAATTAGGATCAAAAGGCATTGCAACAAAAATTTTGTTATTAATATTATCATACACGTGTGTGAAAATTTTAATTAACGACTCAGCATCTATTTTTTCTGTATGATATATTTGAGACGAACAAAGCCATCGTGTAAATGCTTTTACTTTTTTCTTTGCGCATTTGTCCAGTTTTCGTGCAAAAAATGCATACGCATATAAAATTGCAACACTTTTACTTTTGATTAAACTTTTATGAGATTCAAAAACCAAATTCAAGAACGACAGCAGGTCATGCAATTCAATATCTGAAATGTTTTTCCCTGAATCGTTTGTGATTTTGAATATCTCAATAAGCACCTCAAGCGGATTAGCAAAAAACAGTTTCAAACCTGGATAAGTTGAGCATAGAAAGGACTGTAGTTTATCCAATTTACCATCGCACCTTTTTTCTGCAAATTCTTTTACAGGAATCAATTCTGGTGCAATAGCTTTCAACTCTTCATTGTCGAATATATTGAATAATCCTTTATACTGTTCTTCAGTAGATAGAATTTTTCCTTTGGCATTTAGATTGTGAAAAATACTCATCTCACGTTTTTTTATTTCGCTGTCATCTTCATTGTCAGATTGCGAACAAAATAGCACAATACAATAAGGAACTTTTAGTTCTTGTTCAAGCTCGGACATCGCTTCCAATCGGTGATTGCCATCAATTCTTGAGAACGGCTTTTTATCTTCACTCTTTGGTAATTCTATTTTAAATATTTTATCCTCAGAACTTTTATGCTTTAGATTGCGAAAAATCATCCCATTCACGTTATCTCTAACTATTGGGTGCCCTCTAAAAATTTCAAAAAAATCTCTGGGATTATCTGAACATAAATTATAATAATTATACGACAAAATTATTTCAGGCATAAAAACAGTATCTTTTGTATCAATATAGTCTTTTATTGCTTGAACATGTTCAGGCGTTTTATCTCTCTGATAAGATGAGTATTTTTTCGAGTATTGTACAAGAGACTTGCTTGTTGCGTATCCGCGAATGATAACGACTCCTTTATAGCAAGTTTCTGCCAACCCAATAATTGTATTAGACATGTTTTATTCCCCCAGCAATTCTTTTTCAAATTGTTCTCTGGCATCTTGCCACTCTTTTTCAGCCTCATTTTTCAAATGAGCAGAAAGTTTTTTACGCCGTTCTGCTTCGGCAATAATTTTTTTCTGTTTATCAATACTTGGAATCGGTATGATTATTTTCTTTAATTCATCTTGATTTATTGCAGGATAATTTCCTCCACTACTTCTTTGCAACATTTGCTGCAAAACGTAGTCATTCAAAAGCACCCAATATAAATATTCTTTCAAAATGTCGGAACGCTTTAAATTACGTAATACCGAAAATCCGGTAGAAGCTATTTTGACTTGTTCTTTCTCGAAAGTCAGCATAGCAATTGCCCCACGATGAGGTCTGGTTGTTGAAACTATTATATCTCCGTTACGAACAACCATTTTTGCTCTGCTTGGAATTTTATCCATTGACGTGGCATTAGAATGCCAAATATTATTTTTTAAGCCTATATTTGAAATTTCAATATATGGGAATACATCTTCAAAAAAATCTTTTCCGTTCCACACTTCATCCGAAAATTCAATGATATTTTCCAAGTTATCATGGGGTAATTCTTTTAACGCAGCGATTCTTGTTACAAAATGAGGATTGTTGAATATTGCATCAATTCTACTTTTATAAACATCTGCATATTTCACACCAAAAATTATTTTTGATGAAATGTCTTGTTTTTTTATTCCCAATGTTTCTAACACAAATTCATCCATTCCAGCAAGCAGTTCATCTGCTTGCTGGAGTTTTTTTGATCGATTTTCGAGTGCAATAATAAATTTTGTTACCATTTCTTGTTGCACTCTAATGCTGGGCAAAGGTATCAAAATCGATTTGTATTCTTCTTTGTTAATGTTTGGTTGCCCTGATTTTCGTTGTGTTTGTTGAACCCAAGAACTAAAACGTTTTGTTTTTGTATATGCCCATACATATTCAGGCAATACTTTTTCCTGATTTAATCTAAAGCGAATACAATAACCAGCAAAAACAGAAAAACCTATTTTTTCATTGTGGATGTAAGTTTTTCCTACAGATGCCCCTGTTCTGGCAAATAACAAATCTTTATCTTTTAAAACATCTTTGGAAGAATATTTTTCAACAGAAACAAATTCATGATTTTTTTCTATTCCAACATCTGAAAAATCAGTAATACGAATGTAATTGGGCTGTTGATAATGTTCTTTCTTCACCGCGGATTGTGAGGAACCGTAGTTAGGTTCTTCGCAACATAATTCACCCAATGTCACCATATTAAAAATAGAAATATCTTTTTGCATCAATTGAAAAAAAGATACATCCATTCTTTTTTCTATCATCCCCCGCTTAATCGCAAAGATTTGCAACTCTGCGTCGGGGGTCATACGAAAAAAGGTTTTGGATCTTTTTTGAATTCTCTGTATTGTTTGATAACTTCAAAAAGTTGGTTTTCTGTTTCTCTGCCTGTTGCATCAAATCCAATCAATTCAGGAGCAGCCATAAAAATAGCTTCCTCATCAGAGGCAACTTCTTTTTCCTTACGCTTTCTGACAAATATTATTGATGACTTGACTCCTGCACCGAAATGAGCAAAGGCTGTTTGCGGTAAACTCACAACTGCTAACAACTGGAATTTTTTAAGAATAAAATCACGCACATACTGCATGGAACTATTGGTCAATACACCATCCGGCAATACAATTGCGGCTCTGCCGTTTTCTTTCAGGAAAGTATGTATTCTTTCAATAAACAATACTTCGGTTTTTTGATTGTTGCGAACCGTCCTTTTCTGAGTCTTTCGATCGATCTTATCCGTAGTTCCGAGAAAATAATCTCCCAGATACGCTTTCTCCGCTTTGTTGATGTTGGCACCAAATGGTGGGTTTGTCAAAATAAGATCAAATGCTCCCGGTTTGAAACTCTTATTATGTTCAGTCATTTTTTCAATGCTGTCCAACGCATCAAAACTGATTACATTTGTATGACCGTCATCGTGCACAATCATGTTCATTTTGGCAACGCGGGCAATTTCATCGTTGATTTCAATACCAAAAAGATGTTTTTCCGCAAAGTCATGCCAATGTTTATAATGGTCAGTAGAGCCTTTTTCATGGTATTCGTCAGCTTCTTTGCGAATATAATCGAGAGCATGCAACAAAAAGCCACCGGAACCACAAGAGGTGTCGCAAACATTTTCTTCGTGTTTGGGCTGCATCATCTGTATGGCAAATTCAATTATAGGACGAGGTGTAAAGTATTGTCCGAAATCTCCTTTGAAAAAACCATCCATAAATTTTTCAAAGGCAACCCCCTTCACATCCAGATCGGTCTTATTTAAATTCATGCTTTCCAAGTGCGAAACCACCGTTTTAAGCACTCTGGCATCAACCTTGATGGATTCCGTAAAAACTTCCGGATCTTTTACTTTTTGCTCGTCATAAAGCTTATTTATACGCTGAGCTAAAATTGAAGCTGGCTCATTGGTTTTGATCTGGAAGTCATAGGGCTCGCCTTTTTTACGTGCTTTCTTTTCGTCACTGATTTTTACAAAGATCAATTTGCAAAGTTCTCCGAATGCGGTCGGAGGAGACAAACGCCCACCACCCCACAAAGTTTGATGACATTTTTTAATGGCAGTAATCAATTTTTCTCTGGTAACTGGTTGAATATCACTGTCAGTCCCTTTGTAGAAGCGATATTCCATCGGTTTACCATAAGCTTTGGGCAAATCTGCAACAATATTTTTTTCTCGTTCCATTACGCCGTATTTATCGCTCACATCCAAAACCTGACGTGTTGCACCGGCAACAGCAACGACATATTCCGCACGCAGTTTTACCCAAGTTGCATTGCCAACACCTTGCTCAATAGCCTGATTAAATTCAGCATCGGTAATACCATCTTTTTTACATTCAACCACGGCATAAGGGCGTTTGCATTCATCGTCACGGAAAACAACAATATCTGCCCGGTCAGTTGGCAAACGGTCAGGAATAGTAACTTCCAAGTGAATCCGGTTGGCTGGGTATTCGTATTTATAAATCAATTCAGCATAAAATTCAGCACGTATTTGTTCTTCAGGATCGCTGAAATTATCACGGTAATTGTTAGAACTGATATAAGTAATCTGAATTTTTCCATTTTTTTCGGAGAATGACACGTAACCATCTTTTTGTGCACGTGACAAGTATTCTGTTAACTCAAGCGTCATGATTATTTCCCCATATTTGCAACTTGTTTTATTTTTTCTTGAGCGAGGCGGGACGGTTTGGTTTTGCCGTTTTCCCAACGGTTGACGGTGGCGAAACTTACTCCGAGATTGCGGGCAAGGTCTTCCTGTGACCACCCCTGCTGCTGGCGCAGCTTTTTCAATTCTTCAGCAATATTTTCAAACGTAGACATCGGCTATTCTCCATGATTTTATACTTTCATGGTAAATATAGCATCTGTTATATCTTTTGCAAACGTTTTCTTTCTGCATCCAGTAAAAAATTTTTGATTTTTTCAGATGACAGTCTCGTTTTTTTATTTCCGAAAAATAACTTTGTGCGGAACTGTCAAGGATTGCCTGACAGTTCCACATCTCACTTCTTCAGTTTTATATTTTTGTTAATCATGCTTCACTTTGCATAAAGTTTCAGCTGGTTACAATTTGTAACCAACTCATAACCTTCTTTAGCTAAACGGTTTTTGAGAACTTTCCAATAGTTTGAAGCCCGTCTTGAATCCGGCTGTTCGGTCAAAATTCCGACTACATCGACAACCGAATAATACCATGTTTCACTCTCGGAAACTCACGATTTGCCAGAGATGGAAGCTTTTACTGGTCAATAAAATATCGTTCCGGAAAAGAAAAAGGTTTGCTCAAAAATATCGGAATATTTTTGTTTAAAAGCTTGATATTTTGGACAAATGATATATATTAAAGATAGATACCAAATAACAAGGAGGTGCATCGTGGAAACTGCAAAAATTTTCAAAACCGGACGGTCGCAGGCAATCAGATTGCCCAAGCGTTTCCGTTTCTCCGGAGCAGAGGTCGCCATCCGCAAAGAGGGCAATAACGTGATACTCTCTCCCATCTCTAAAAAAAGTGCATTGGAAGCGTTTCTGGTATTGCCGGGATGTCCTGACTTTGCCGTGGAACGGGATTCAGCACAACAAGTCCAAACAAGGGATCTTTTCTGATGGCACAGTATATTCTTGATACCGATATTTCCTCCTATTTGATCAGGGGAGATCATGAGACTGTTACCAAAAAGTTCTCCGAATTGTACGACAGTTGTGCCATTTCCAGCATCACTGCGGCTGAATTGCAATACGGAGCCAAGAAGCGTAACAACAAACAGTTGACTCAAAAAGTCAAGGCTTTCTGCGATCTGGTTGAAATTATCCCTTGGGATGAAGATGCCGCTAAAGCATACGCCAAGTTGCGTGTAGAACTTGAAACATCCGGTACCCCAATCGGTAATATGGATATGCTGATTGCGGCATCAGCCCTTGCCCGCAAGGCTGTTTTAGTCACCAATAATACGGAACATTTCAGCCGTGTCAAGGATTTGAAACTTGGTAATTGGTGTTGAAATTACAATTGCCGTAACAACTCCTCTTTCTGCTTTGGTGTCAAAAGGCTTTCCAAA
>JAFVPG010000234.1 GCA_017505415.1 Lentisphaeria bacterium
GCGGAGATGGAAAATATTTTGCACCGTCATTTCCGGAAGCTTTTCTGGCCGATGAATTTTTTACTCTGCATGGGATTCGTCTTGCGGGGGGGTATTGAGACGGTTGGCAAAATAGAGTCGGATTATTTGGTTCATCGGTTTATTGTTTTGTTCTGTACGGATTTCGAAACTCCGGTTGCGCAGATTGCAATATAACTCCATATACTTGCTGCTGTTGTAAAGCCGGAGAAATTCCCGGTCACTGATCTCCGGGGAATTTAAACGGTCGCGCAGTTGCGTGAAGCACTCGTAATCCTGATAAAAAGAGCGGAATTGCCGACTGAAATCATTATCCAGCTTTTCCGGCATGGTTTGATAAACCGCCTCAAAAATCTGCCGGAATCTGGGATGTAATCCGGGAATTTCGCCATTATAGTCCAACGTATTGTTGAATAGAGTTCTGGCAAGATT
Organism: Lentisphaeria bacterium; assembly: GCA_017505415.1. GTDB lineage: Bacteria > Verrucomicrobiota > Lentisphaeria > Victivallales > Victivallaceae > RGIG5270. The sequence goes on from JAFVPG010000234.1 coordinate 451, forward strand.
TAATTCACGTTGATCGATGTCCGGAGATGCACTGTCCGGAGGAGTTGTCATCAAGGATTTTTCTGAAAGAGTGCGTTTTTTTGGGGTGCCGGTGAAAAAGAAAACAGTTAATCCGGCGATGAGTAAAGTTATGATTGCCGGAATGGAAATTTTCCAAATCCGGTATGGTACTTTTTCCGGATTTTCAAATCTTGAGGTCGCCAGCTCCAGAGAGTTTATCAAATTTGTTATTGAGGAAAATCTCTTTTTCGGATGATCGGCACATCCGGTGATATAAAGTTTTCGGATGATTTTAAATTCTCCGGGATTGATCGTTTCCGGTGGAGAAGGGTATTTTGCGGCATCATTACGGCTGTATGCACAATAAAGGGTTTTGGCCAGAGCGTAACAATCCCTGTCGTATCCTGATTGCGGATCGGCGGGGATAAATCCGGCGGTCCCGGAGTTGCCGTCGGCAGAAAGTGTGCCGAAGTCGGAAAGTTTTGCCTGACCGTTGATAAAAATAATATTTTCCGGTTTGATATCTCCGTGAAATACGTTATGATCATGTAAGTGGCGGATCCCATATGCAATATTCAGCATGATCGACAGGATTTCTCCGGTTGTCATCCGGTCAGATTCGATACGGTATGCCAGGGTGTCGGGGCGGTATGAATTTTCTGAACCTGCATTGTCGGCCAGTTCCATGGTGTAGAAAAAATTGCCATCCGGCAGATTTCCGGTTTGATAGATTTGAGTGACTGCCGGATGCGCCGGCAGATCGCGCAAAATGGAAACAGCATCAAATTCTTTTTGCTGCCATCTGGAATTGATCGATTTCAGGGCCAGGAATTTACCGGTGATATCCTGAACCATAAAGATATCTCCGGCACCTCCGAGACCGATGCGGCAGATCATAGACAAGCCGGCCGGCAATTCCGGCGGCGGGGCAAGGTGATCGATATTCATAATATTGGCAGATCAAGTTCCGGATCGGCAGTTTTCAGTTGGGTGATGATTGTGCGCAAAGTTTCCAGACACCGTTTTTTACGGATGGTGACAGTGTTGGGTTTGGCGTTAAGTAACATGGCGACCTCTTTATCAGAGAGATTGCGCCGGAAGCAAAGTTCAAAAGTTTCAAATACTTCCGGTTGAACTTTCCGGCGCAACTCATCAATGGCCAATTCAAGCAGATTTGAACGGTATTCTGCGTTGAATATTTCTTCAAAATCAGCACGTGCCTTTTCTTCAGGAGCCGCTTTTTCCGTGGCAGGGGGGCAGTTGCGGAAGTAATCACAGATCTTATGATGGATTACACCGCCGAGATAAGTGCGGAAAAGGCCGTGTTTTGTCTTGGAATAAAGAAATGAGCCGTTGTTGAATATTCCAAGCATCACAGCCTGAATAATATCATCGGTATCTGCTGCCGGGACACCGCTTTTCAATGCGGTACTGTAGATGAGATTGCGGTAGACCGTGTAAAATTCCTGATATCCAACGGAATCGTTATTTTGCAGTTTATGTAAAAGAGTACTTCTTGTTGTATACATGATCATGATCCGGATAATTTGTCAGACAATCCAATATACATGTGATCAGGAATAAAATCAAGCAGAATAAAAATTTTCTGAAAATATTTGATTTTCATGTCATATTGCCGGATGTTTTTCCGATTATATACTCAAAGAATAAGTGTGTTGATCCGGGGGGAAAGCTTAACTCATAAAAACACGCAATGCAAAACTAATTGATGTCAAAAAAAACTGTTTGACAAAATACTTTTTGAGAACTATATTATGACAAATAGCTTTGAAAGGAGGTTTTAAAAGCAGTTAAAAAAATAAATTTGACATCTTAAAACTGAAAAAAGTGCTGTTCTGATCGAAAAACTTGCAACCTTTTTTATTTGGAACTCCGGCACGCTTGAATCAGTGTATCCATACCCGTATACTGGGAATAATGGATGCGCAGTTTTGCTGTTGTGGAGTTCCGGGTTTTGCAAGTACCCTCGATTGACACAGCCAAGGCGGCGCATCTTTTTTTTTGTATGTGCCAGGGAGATTATAAAAAATATTACATGAGGGGGGGCGGACATGAAAGAGAATTTTAGAAAGATGCTGTAAAAATAATCTGTGATATAATACTGAATGTACAGGCATAAGGAATATCAATAAAGAAAAGAGGTCGAAATGAAAAAGTTTTTGATGATGTTGATGGCACTTGTCAGTGTTTTTGTAATGACCGGTTGTGCTGATGCTCCGGAAGATGTGTTGGAAAAATGGAGTGAAGCAATTCTGGCCGGTGACAAAGCTGCGGCTGATGAATTTGTTACCGCTGATGCGAAAGACAAAGAAAATGCTTTTATGATTGCGCTTGTTTCCCACAATAAAGATGAAGCAGCAAAATGGTTTGATAAATTAAAGGCCGGCGAAGTGGTTGTTGATGGAGACAATGCTGAAGTCAAGGTTGATGGAACTAAAGTTCGTTTGAAAAAAAGTTGACGGCAAATGGCTGATTGATGAAGTTGAATTAAATTAAAAAAAGTAAAAATATAACGTTTCCGGTTTTCAAAAAAATTATGCCTGTTATGAAAACCGGATTTTTTTGCACAAATGCCGGATGGGATAGTATACGGAGATTGATGTAATATGAAAAAATTAAGTTTTTTATTGGCGGCTTTTTTGACCATGTTTTTTATCGGTTGCGGAAATTCTTCTGAAAAAACTGACAAACAAAACTCAAAAAAAACGGGAGATCCCAATTTGAGAATCAGTAACGACGGAACCACTGTTAAGGGAGTGAAAGATCGTGATGTGACAACGGTGGTAATTCCCTCTGGAGTGACCTCTATTGGCGACTGTGCGTTTCTAGGTTGTGAAAATTTAACCAGTGTAACAATTCCCTCTGGAGTGACCTCTATTGGCGACAGTGCGTTTGGAGGTTGTGAAAATTTAACCAGTGTAACAATTCCCTCCGGAGTGACCTCTATTGGCGACTGTGCGTTTCTAGGTTGTGAAAATTTAACCAGTGTAACAATTCCTCCCAGTGTCACTTCTATTGGTCTCAATGCATTTTTCCATTGCGAAAAATTGACAACTATTGCTCTTTCCAAGCATTGCCGATACCCTTCTAATACATTTGAAAGCGATTGTAAAATACGTTTTTATGATGCCCCGGCATTAACTTCGTTGAGCGGTATTGATTTCGGAGAAGTTTTTTCTGCTCCGGCCAACACCCGGGAGGAAGAACTTTCAGACGGTTCAATTCGGTATAAAATAGTTCCTCCGAAACAATTCATGAGTTTTTCGGAATGTTATGTGTATGTAACTCCGAAGACCCGGAAGATATATAAAATCGAAATAACAGCAGAGGTTAAAAATCGCAATAAAGGAGAAATTTTACTTGAACAGGTAACATCTGTTATGGCAGAATATTGGAAAATCAATGCAATTGATGGGAAATTTTTATTCTCCGATGGAGAGTTGAGATTAAGATTATATGATGTTTTGGAATATACCGTCCATATAGATGCGGTGTCTGATGAGTGCGTGGAACTTTATGAAAATGAAAAACGCGAAATTCGCGAAGCGGTCGTAAGAGATGTGGATGAGGTTGATACTTCTGCATTGTGACCGAGATGAAAAATTAATTAAAACTACCGGTTCAGCCGGTAGTTTTGATTGAAAAATTGGCTGTTTCATGAAAATATGCTGAAAAAAATTAATAAAATATGAGATTTCAACTTGCATAATTTGGAATCGGCGGTTATAATCTGGAGTATTCTCTATGTGGGCTGAGATGTTTTTTCAAAATCAATTAAGGGAAATGGAAAAATGAAAAAATTTCTGATGATGCTGTGCGGTGTGTTTTCACTCTTTATCTTTGCCGGTTGTGCCGATTCTCCGGATGAAGTGGTTGCCCAGTGGGGCGAAGCTGTTCTGGCTGGTGATAAGGCCGCTGCGGATGAATTGGTTACCGATGAATCCAAAAAGCTAAATGTTCTCATAATTCTGCTTGCTTCTGACGAGGATAAAAAAGTGGTAATGAGAAAAGAATTGGATGAATACCTGTCCGGAGAAATTGTGGTTGACGGCGATAATGCTGAAATTAAAGTTGAGGGCAAAACCGAAGTCCGCTTGAAAAAAGTTGACGGCAAATGGCTGATCGATTTGAAATCTCTTGTGCATACAAAAGATGACCGCGGGGAGAAAGAGTAAAAAATTTTTTAAGGTGATTTTACCTTGACAATATTTCCGGTTTTCAAAATATCCCGCCTTGTTTTTTGAAAACCGGTTTTTTTTATTTGCATAAATCAGCAAGACCGGTTATAGTATAAAAGATTACCGACTGTAACCGGGAAATAATTGGTGCCATTCCATGCAAATGGCTTTCTATCATGCATTTGCAATTAAATTATTCCTTTTTGCCGGTTTTCCCGGGGTAAACGTTCTACCCACCTTGTTTTTTACATAAACGCCGCAAGTAATATACCATCCGTACTTCAATTTGTCAAGTGGAAACACAAAAGAGAATAATTTGCCAACTAACCTATTGTCTATAAAAAACATACATAGAATGGCACCAATTAGCAGTTGATATGAACACCCAATCATCATTTAGATTCTATATTTTCTGGAGATGTGTATTTATGGAGCAGACTGCCCACATCAACGGTTCGCTCGTATACGCCGGACAGGCGAAATCCAAAGACTTTCCCTTGGCACATTGCGTAAACTCCAATGATTTCTGCGGAATCTGAATCCGGATCATCAATTCCTTTTTTCCACAGGGACAAATCATTGAGAATATATACCTTTTCCCGGTAGGATAAATCTGTAATATAGTCGGAAAAATCTTTTCCCGTGAGGTCAGGATGAGATGAGATATAATCGGGGACTGTTTTAGCTGAAATGACTTTTGAAATGACAATTCTTTGATTCATTTTTGTATGCATGGCGCAATTTTCAGTTCTTTTGAAAGCAGCATAAAATATATACCAAACACTCCATGCAGAAACTGCAATGATTGTGGAAAAAATCAGTGCTCTTTTCATCTTTACTTTTCCAATGTAAAACCGAAAATAAAAGTCACGTTCCTCTTGAATAACGTGATTTTGACACGCTCACCAAAGTAATCGTGCAAAAAGTCATTCAATTTTTCCCTTCCTCTCCGGCACCAAGATTACGCCGTGGAAGCCGTCCCATAAATTGATCCTTTCTATTCACTTAACTACAACACCGGGTAAGAATAATATATCATCCGTAATCCAATTTGTCAAGCAAAAATACCCAAAGAGAATAATTTATATGTAACTAATTGCCTGTCATTGAGATATATAGAATGGCACCATTTATAGAATGGCACCATTTACCATTTACAATCAACCGCACTTTATCTCTCTCGTGCGTTGAATCGGGAAAGGCTGTCTTTACTTAAGCGGCAAGAGGAAAACAGATTTTCTGCCGCATAAAAAATCCCCGTTGATCATAACGAACAACGGGGATTGATTTTTACAGAATCAACAGATTCTTACTTATCCTGTTCAATTGCGGCCTGAGCGGCGGCAAGACGGGCAAGCGGCACCCGGAAAGGACTGCAGGAGACGTAGTTCAGACCGGCAGCGTGGCAGAACGCGACGGAATTGGGATCGCCGCCCTGTTCGCCGCAGATACCGATTTTGAGTTCGGGACGGGTCTGACGTCCACCCTGGACGGCGAATTCGATCAGACGGCCGACGCCGCGGGTATCGATGGTCTGGAAAGGATCGGCATCCAGCAGTTTTTTCCGCAGGTATTCCGGCAGGAAGCTGCCGATATCGTCACGGCTGAAACCAAAGGTCATCTGGGTCAGGTCGTTGGTACCGAAGCTGAAAAATTCAGCGACTTCCGCCATCTGGTCAGCGAGCAGTGCCGCACGGGGGATTTCGATCATGGAACCGATTTTGTAATTGATTTTGTCGAGGTTGTAACGTTTGGCAACATCGGCAGCGACTTCTTCCAGCATGGCTTTCTTGTACCGCAATTCGGAGACGTCGCAGGTGACCGGGATCATGATTTCCGGCACGCAATTGCCGATTTCTACTGCGGCTTCCAGGATCGCTTTCATCTGCGCCCGGGCGATTTCCGGATAAGTAATTCCCAGACGGACACCGCGATGCCCC
>JAFVPG010000235.1 GCA_017505415.1 Lentisphaeria bacterium
ATTAAAATCGGGGACAATCTCTCCATAATCAGCATGATGTGGGAATACAATCTCAACTTGCAGCAGCTTATGAGTGACAAATATCCGTTTGCGAAATATGCAGCAAAGGCAAGAAAAGAGTACTATTCTTCCCAAAGCTCAAGCCTTACCAAGCGGCTTGATGAGATGTATGTTTCCAATGCGGTCAAACGTCCGATAATCCGTACATTAACAGTGCTGGATGAAATTTCTAAAACAGTAGGATACCCTCCGAAAAAAATATTTGTGGAAATGGCTCGCGATGTTGATAACAGCAAAAAAGGCAAGCGAACAATTTCCCGTATGGCTCAAATCCAATCTCTTTATCAGCAAATTGCCAATGAAGATACCAGACAATTGAGTGAAGAACTGAAAGATGTTGATGAGAATAAATTGCAGAAAGATGTATTATATCTTTACTTTATGCAGTTGGGCAGAGATATGTACACCGGAGAACGGATTACCGATCTTTCCAAATGCAACAAGGAGCATATCTATCCGCAATCCAAAGTAAAAGATGACAGCATTCTCAATAATATTGTATTGGTGAACAGCAAAGTTAATGGAGAAAAAAGTGATTCATATCCGCTTGATGCAGAAATCCGGCAGAAAATGACCCCATTCTGGAAAAGTTTGTTGGAAAAAAAGTTGATTGAAAAAGAGAAATTTTACCGTCTTACCCGCAGCACACCATTTTCTGATGATGAGGAATGGGGATTCATCAACCGGCAGCTGGTGGAAACCCGGCAGTCAACTAAAGTAATTACAGAGCTGCTTAAAGAACGTTACCCTGAAAGTGAAATCGTTTATGTCAAAGCCGGATTGGTTTCTGATTTCCGTCATAAATTTGATTTGGTAAAATCGAGAACTGTAAATGATTTGCACCATGCAAAAGATGCTTATCTCAATATTGTGACAGGTAACGTCTGGCATGGACATTTTACCCGTCAATGGTTTGACAGCCGCGATGAAAAATACAGTATGAAGACTGAAGTGATATTCGGAAAAGAAAGTGTCTGGAAAAATATTAACGGGGATATCATTTGGAATGGCAAAGAAAATATTCCGCAAGTCAAAGATATAATGGAACGAAATTATATCCATCTGACCAATTATACCTTTTGTCAACATGGCGGTTTTTTTGATCAGAATCCGGTTAAAGCAAAAGCTGATTTGATACCATTAAAACAGGGTAAGCCGACAGATATATACGGAGGATACAACAAATCATCAGCATCATTTTTTGTTTTTGCTCTGACGGAGAAAAAAGGTAAGAAAAAATCCAAAAAAGAGTTAACTTTGATCGCTGTGGATTTATTGGTTGCCAATAAATTTCTTAAAGATGAAATATTTGCAGTTGAGTATGTGAAAAATTTCATTGATCCGACAGGTAAAAAAGATCTTTCAGTATCATTCCCACTTGGACTTAAACCGATAAAGGTCAAAACTGTTTTTGAAGTTGACAATGGTTTGAGATTTATGCTTAACGGAAAAAGCAACGGAGGAAGTACACTTTGTATAGCAATAGCCTCATCTCTGTTACTGGAGAACAAATGGGAACAATATATTAAGTATCTGGAATCTTTTTGTGATAAAAAGAAGAAAAATCCCAGCCTTGTTTATAACGAGGAATTCGATCGTTTTTCTGTTTCAGAAAATATAGAGTTATATGATAGTTTGCTGTCTAAACTTTCAGCCGGCTTGTTTGCTAAACGTCCGGCAAATCCGCAAAAGTGCTTGAAAGATGGCAGAGAGCGATTTATCTCGTCTCCAGCGGAAAAGCAGGCTGAAATATTACTTGATATAATCAGTTCATTTGGCAGAGGCAGTGGCAACGGAATAGATTTGAGTTTGATTGGCGGTGTTGCCAAAGCAGCAGTAACAACTATCAGCAGTAATCTTTCCAACTGGAAAAAGAGTTATCAGACGGCACGCATCATCTATTCTGATGCCAGTGGCTTGCATGAAACAAAAAGTATCAATCTTTTTGACTTAATTAAATAATGAGTTTCAGAACGGTAGTCGTTGAAAAACGCAGTAAGCTGGATTTGCGGATGGGGTATCTGGTTATCCGGCAGGGTGATAGTGTCATCCGGGTCTTTCTTGATGAGATAAATACCCTCATCGTCGAAAATCCTGCTTGCTGCGTTACCGGCTGTTTGCTTTCTGAATTGATCAAAAGGAAAATAAAAGTTATTTTTTGTGATGAAAAACATTCCCCATCTTCTGAGTTGATTCCCTGTTACGGTCATGGGGAGTGTGCCGGAAAATTGCAGGAGCAAATCCTATGGGATAAAGAATTTTGCCGTTTTTTATGGGCAAGGATCGTGGCAGAAAAAATACACAATCAGTCGATCTTTTTGTCGGATAAGGGCAGAGAAAAAGAATCTGCCATGCTTAACTCTTACATTTTGGATATTCATCCGGGGGATATTACCAACCGGGAGGGACATGCCGCAAAAGTTTATTTCAATGCAATTTTTGGAAATGGATTCAAGCGTGGTAATGGTATGGCGGTCGATTCTGCACTGAATTACGGATATTCTTTGATTCTTTCTGCCTTTAACCGGGAAATAGTTGCTTGCGGTTTTTCTACTCAATTAGGTATTTCTCATCACAATACTTTCAACCACTTTAACTTGAGTTGTGATTTGATGGAGCCATTCAGGGTTTTTGTTGATCGCTGGGTGGATTTATGTCAATTTTGCAAATTTGAATCAGCAGAAAAACATCGTGTTTTGGAAATTTTCAATCAGCCTTTTATCATCAATGGGGAGAAACGCCGCCTGAATGATTGTATTATGATCTATACCCGCAGTATATTCAAAGCTGTTTCTTCTCATGATCTTTCTGTTATAAAATTTTGCAGTTGCCGATGAAAATAAATTACCGTTTTATGAGATTGATGGTCTTTTTTGATTTGCCGACAGTAACATCGGAAAACCGGAAAAATTATCGCAAGTTTCGTAAAAACTTGATTATCAATGGATTTTTTATGCTGCAGGAGTCAGTATATTGCCGGATGGTCATCAATGAAGCAATGGCGAAAAGTACTGTTGCCAAAATAGAGAGTTTCAAACCGCCGATCGGGATGATTTGTGCAATGATTGTAACGGAGAAACAATTTGCCGGAATATCTTTCATTATCGGAGAAAATAAAAGCGATGTAGTAACCAGCGATAAAAGTGTGGTGATAATATGAAACTTGTTTATCCGGAAATAGAATCTGTTTTTCATTTCGGCAATGGTTGTTTTCCAACAGTTGTTATTGAAAATCCGGGGCTGTTTTACCGTTTTATTGATGATCTTTACCGTCAGTGTGCCGGGGAGGACGGAAACAGTGTTTTATCTTTGAATGACACACCATTATCTGTTTCGGGTAATTTGGATTTATTGACAAATTTTTTCCCTTTTGAAATCAATCGTAAAAATCTGATTGCCAAAATCACCGCAAAACTGGAAAAACAGGCACTCTCTCCGGAATTTTATGAAAGAAGTCAGCATTTGCTTTCTGATATTGAAAAATTCATATTTGATATTGCTTACCAAAATGATTTTGATTTGGAAATGCCCCGTCTTTCCATTGCCGGACTTCTGAAGTCTGCCGGAGTATGCCTGAAAGAAGATGATTTGCCTTTGGCGGAAAAGATATTGACCTATATGGATTTGATGAGCAGCAATAAACTTGCTTCAGTATTTATTTTTGTTAATCTTCGTTCATTTTTAGACGGAAAAACAATGGAAAATTTTACTGATTGCTGTTGCTGCCATGAGTATAATATCATGTTGATAGATAATTGTGGATACAATAAACTGTCAAGAGAGCAACGGACAACCATTGATATTGATTTATGCGAATTTTAATTATATGGATTTGAAATTTGATGAAACAAAGCTATATTATTTGCAGGGGTCAGAAAAGCATTTTCATGCTTTCTTATAGAGCTGTATTATTATATTCAAACTGTAATTTGAGGTTTGAGAGTAGTGCAGTTTTATAGGGGTCTCAAACAGGAGAACGAAGAAGATGAGTAAGTGGAAGGTTTGAGAGTAGTGCAGTTTTATAGGGGTCTCAAACA
>JAFVPG010000236.1 GCA_017505415.1 Lentisphaeria bacterium
ATATAATATATATATTATTAAATTTGAATATAAGGTTACTTTTACTAATGAATAAACATACTATTACTTTTTTGCTGCTGCTTATTTCAGGAGGAATGTTGTACGCGGCAAACATTTCAGAACTGAAATTCAAACAGAACAGCACCATAAAAATCCCGGATGAACAGCTCTTACTCCATATCCAGCAACGGATTGGAGCTTCTTTCGATCCCAAAATGGTCAATGAGGACATAAAACGGCTTTTCAAAACAGGAAATTTCCAAGACGTTAAAGCAGAAAGTGTTAACAAAAAAGACGGTTCAATCTCTCTTACCTATATTCTGACAGCAAAACCGCGTGTCCGGAAAGTACGTTTCAATGGCAATGCAAAATACAACAATCATGATTTATACAAAGAAATCTCTGTGGTTGAAGGACTTGCGCTTGATGACTCAAAATTGCAGGAAAGCATTACAAAACTCAAAAAGTTTTACAGTTCAAAGGGTTACAACGATGCAAGCATTATCTTCCAGATAGAAAAAGGTGAAAATGAAGAAGTTGATGTTATTTTCAATATTGATGAAAAATTGCGTTTGAAAGTCAATAATGTTACTTTTGAAGGAAATACAGTCTTTTCCGCTTTGAAACTGAAACTCAATATTCAAAATAAATGGTCTCCTCTCAGCGGAATTTTTGAAGTCGGTCTCTTCAACCGCGACGAATTGGAACTCGACAAAGCAAGAATCCGTGAATTATACTGGAATCTCGGTTATTTGGATTTTGAAATCAAAGATTTGCAAGTAACTCAAAATGAAGATGATCCGGAATTTGTGGATATTCATTTTGTACTCGATGAAGGACAACCTTATAAAATCGGAGAGCTGCATATTTCCGGCAACTCAGTATATCAGTCAGAAGATCTCTCAAATTTTGTTGTTCTTAAAAAAGGTGATACTTTCAATTTTCAGAAAGAGCAGGCTTCCTGCAAAGGAGTAGCCGCCCTCTATGAAGAACTCGGCTATGCCGATGTTCAATGTGAACCGGTACGACGCGCCAATTACGAAACGCATGTCGTTGATATTGACTTCGTTGTAAAAGAAGGACGCAAATATACCGTCCGCGATGTCGTCATATCCGGAAATCTGGTCACAAAAGACAAAGTGATTCGCCGTGAACTTGCAATTCAGCCCGGCGATCCCGTTGACCGCAACAGAATTGAAGCAACTCAAGCCCGTCTGATGGGCATGGGCTATTTCAATGATGTTAAAACACTTGTGACCAACGCTGAGTCCATAAATGAAAAAGATATTAATATTCAAGTAGAAGAAAAAGATATGTTTAATTTGCGTATCGGTGCAGGTTTTTCTGATGTGAACAGCCTCATGGGGATGGCTGAAATATCGAACAACAACTTTGACCTGCTCGATCCTTTGAACTGGTTTACCGGAGGAGGACAACGTCTTCGTATTCAAGGAATTGTAGGTATTGAGCGCATGGGTTTCAATGTTGATTTCTCCGAGCCGTGGCTTTTTGACATGCCGCTCAAATTCGATGTCAACGGTTATATGAATCAGTCTGAATACGATGACTGGGACGAATACCGTGTCGGTGTCAGAACTTCTCTCACCCGTCGTATATTTGACGATTTCACCTCAATTTCAGTAGGTTACAAGTTTGAAAACGTTGATGTTAAACATATTACAAGTTATGCTTCACGTGAAATAACAAAATACAAAGGCGACAACCTCGTAAGTCAATTCTCTATAATGCTTGACCGTGATACCCGTGACAGTCTGATGATGCCGACCAGCGGCTACAATATCAACCTGCTGGGAGCATTTGCGCCTGATCTTATCGGTTCTACAAACGGCTTCTACCGTGCAGAACTCAAAGGAAGTATTTATTATCCGCTGTTTGATAAAGCAATAATTCTCATGGCAGGGGCAAGACTCGGTGTTGTTGGTGGATTTGACGGAGATGATGCTCCAATATTTGAACGCTATTTCCTCGGCGGCGGCGATTCGATTCGTGGTTTTGAATTCCGTGAAATTTCACCAACTGACAAAAACGGTGTCAGAAAAGGCGGTCAAACAATGCTGCTGGTAACTTCTGAAATTTCACACCCGATCTGGGACTTTATACGAGGTGCAGTTTTCGTCGATATCGGCAATACCTGGGCCGACAGCTGGGAATTCGGCAAAGTTAATATCGGTGTCGGTTACGGGTTGCGTATCGTCCTGCCCTATCTCAACGCTCCCATCAAACTTGACCTTGCCTATCCCGTTCTTAATGAACAAAAAGGCTATAAAAGCAAATTACGTTTCCACTTTAACATGGGATTTACTTTCTAATGGAAAAGCAACCGAAAAATCTTTACGAAATCATACGTATCCTGCGCGCTCCCGGCGGTTGTCCGTGGGATAGAGAACAAACCAGTGAAAGCGTCAGCTCATGCATGGCTGAAGAATGTGCAGAAGTACTTGAAGCTATTGACCTTAAAGATCCTGAACTTCTCTGTGAAGAATTGGGGGATTTATGGATGAACGTAATCTTTCAGGCAGTAATAGCAGAAGAAAAAGGTGAATTTACATGGGAGGACGTTCAAAAAGGCATCTGCGAAAAAATGATACGCCGTCACGCTCACGTTTTCGGAGACCTCAATGCAGAAAGTTCTACTGATGTACTTAAAATATGGGATAAAATCAAAGCCGGAGAAAAGAAAAAACACAAATCTGATTCCGTCATGGGAAATATCCCCCCTGCCCTGTCTGCATTAAGCACTGCAGAAAAAATTCAGAAAAAAGCTGCAAAGTACGGCTTTGACTGGTCAAATCAATCTGATATTATCGCAAAAATAAAAGAAGAACTTGCCGAAGTCGAAAAAGCATTTGCCGATAACAATGAAGATGAAATCGATGAAGAACTCGGAGATTTATTCTTTGCAGTCGTAAATCTTGTGAGATTCCGCAAACGGAAAACATCTGAACAACTCCTGCGTGCTGCCAACAGCAAATTTATTAAACGTTTCCAATATATTGAAACTGAACTCAAAAAAAAGAACATATCTCTTGAGGAGGCAACTCTGGAACAAATGGAAAATCTTTATCAGGAGGCTAAAAAATGCTGAGCAGACACCGTTGCATAATAATAATTCTGCTGGCGGCTTTTTTCTGCACTATGGTTCCGCCGAAAGCAAAAGCTATTGACCCAGTGACCATTGCAATTCTTGCTCCTATCGCTATAAAAGCGGCAAAAGTTATGCGGCCTTACATTCAAAAAGGGTTGATAACCGGAACAAAAGGCTTGATCCAAACCGGCAAAGATACTCTCGAAATACTCTATCTCCCCTGGGGAGTGGTTCAAATGACTCTCGGTTTGCCATTCGGAGGTCTCGGTCCAGGTCTCCGCAATATCGGCAAAGGCCTTCTCGCTCCATTCAAAGTTGTAGGAGATGTCCTGTATTTACCGATACAGTTTACCGGTTTTGTGAATTAGAGGACAAAAATGCCGATTCCACCTTCAAAATACAAAGAAGCTGCCGAGAGAGAACGGCTTAAAACAATGTTGCGAGAATGGTATGGGGAGCGTGACGGAAATCTGGAAATCGTTGCTCACGATAAAAAAATACGCACTCTCAATGAACTTAATGTTGAATTTATATCAAATGCAATACCCGCAAATGTACATAATCAAATCGAACTTGCCGCACGCTGGCAGGAGATTGTTTCACCTCAATTTGCAACTCTGGTTGCATTTTCATCAATCAATGAAGAAGGTGTACTTTTTCTGGAAGTGCGCCACAGTGCATTTTTGCAGGACGAGCTTCTGAAATCTGCTGATCTTTTAATTGAAAGAATAAATACAAAACTCGGAAAAAATATTTGCAAAGAAATACGCTTCGTCCCATCCGGACGAAATTATTATACAAAAAAATAAAATCAGGTTATGATATGAAAAAAACTGTCTCCAAAATATTGATTTATTCCGGGGCATTCATACTGCTTTTCGCCCTCGGCATTGCCATCTCTGATATTATCATCATCACCAAAGCAAAATATATACTCAAAATTGCCGATAAACTTAATTTTGAAAAAGATATGCAGAAAATATATCCGACTGTTTACGATGAAAAAAATGGCTTCTCTCTGATAAAAAAAGTTTATGATTTACGGCAAAATTTGCCGTCTGAACTGAAAAAAACAGATTTATCAATAGTCGAACTTGATTTGCGCGACCTTGATTCTCATTCTGAAAAATTGCGGAAGTTCCGCAATGCTCCTGAAATCTCCAACCTGCTCTCTGAACTTGACTCTGTTCCATACACAACAAAATTCAGCTTGAATTATGCAGCAGAACCGGAAATGCTTGATAATAAATTAAATATCATAAAATCATTGCATAAGTTTTATATTTATCAATTACGTTTCTGTTCCATAGAAAAAGAAAAACTGCAATCTCTTCACATTTTTCAAAAAATGCTGATTTTGCACCGTGCTTTAGAGCGGCAAAATATCAATGCCGCAGAGAAATTACGCTGTGAACTATGGCTGAATGCACTCGATTGTCTG
>JAFVPG010000237.1 GCA_017505415.1 Lentisphaeria bacterium
AGCGGACCAAAGGAGAGAGTGATCTTGCTGTTGCCGCAGCTTCGATTCTTGCCAGAGAGCAGTTCGTCCGTGAAATGGCTAAACTTGCAGAAGAGTTTCAAATGGATATTCCGCGCGGAGCGAATGATGTTGTAAGACAGCGGGCAAATGCAATTATTGATAAATACGGAGTCGGCGCACTTGAGCGTTGTGTCAAAACTCATTTCAAGACTTACAATGAACTTATGAAATAGGGATCAATGTCAGATGAGAAAATATTATGAACTCGGACCTTTTACCATTTTTGATGTTGAAACCACCGGTATGAGTGCAGTAAATGACCGTATCGTTGAAATTGCTGCTCTGCGTGTCGATTTGAATGGTGAAATTTCACGTTATCAGACTCTGGTCAATCCAAACCGTCATATTCCGTCATCGGTATCAAGAGTGAATCATATCGTTGATGATATGGTTGCAGATGCACCGCATTTCCGGCAGATTGGGTATGAATTTCTGGAATTTGCCCGCAATTCCACGCTTGTTGCTCATAATGCGAGGTTTGATTTGGCTTTTTTGCAGGAGAGTTTGTCAAGGAATGGACTTCCGCTCTGGCAGGGACGTACGATGGATTCAATAGTTTTGCTGAAGAAAAGTCATTCCGGACTTCCTTCATACAGCTTGCAGAATTTGCGTGCGCATTTCCGGTTGGATGAAATAATGCCGGATATGCAGGCTCACCGTGCCGGAGCAGATGTGGAATGGACGCATAAATTGTTTGAAATATCATTGACGGAGCTTTTGAAAACTATTGACGGAGAATGATTATTTTTGTATAAAAGCGATTATTTGCAGTGAAATTATGTTTCAGAGTTTGCTTTTTGAAAAAAATGCGGCATACTAACTGATAGATAAAAATATTTTCAGCAGAGGTGTTTTATGTTATGTGATATATGTAAGAAAAATGAGGCTGTACTGCACATTCAGGAGGTAAGTTCTGAAGGCAAGAAAGTCATAAATTTGTGCAATGAATGTGCAGAGAAACATTCGCAGAATGATCCGCTGTTGAAATTGAGCGGATTGAATTTTTTTGATGTTATTGAGGATATTAAAAAAATCGGAGAAAATGCCGTCAAACAGAAAAAACAGAGTACATTGAAGTGTCCCAAGTGCGGATGGTCATTTAAAGAAATGGATGAAAATAACGGCTTGCTCGGTTGCGATAAATGTTATGAGACTTTTGGTAGTGTCGTCGAATCGGCACTGAAATATGTTCACCGCAGCCGGATACATACCGGAAAGCGACCGCATAACAGCAAAAATGATCCTCCGGAACTCCGTTTGGAGAAATTGCGGAAACTTGAGAATGAATTGCAAAATGCTGTCGCCGCAGAAGAGTATGAACGCGCCGCCGTACTCCGTGATGAAATCGCTGTCCTGAAAAAAAAGCGCAAAAAGGAAAGTAAATAATGAAAAAGAAAAATGCGGTTGATTCACTTTTGCAGAATTCATTGAGCTATCTGGAGCAGAAAAAAAACAGTAATATCATAGCTGTAAGCTCCCGGGTACGGCTTGCCCGCAATCTTGCTCAATTTTCTTTCCCGGTAAATTCTTCCGTACATGACATGGCATGCATACGCAACGTTGTTGAAGATGCCGCACGGGCGCAGAATATAGTCGGCAGCAGAGGATTGTATATTTATATTGATGAATTGCCTGCACTTGACAGGGAGTTTTTGTATGAGAGACGTTTGATAAGCAGTAAATTTCTTACTTATCCGCTGAATAGAGGATTGCTGTTGAGTGCCAATGAACAGCTTGCGGTGATGGTCAATGAGGAAGATCATTTGCGTATTCAGAGTTTTCTGCCGGGATTCCGGCTGCAGGAGGCTTACAAAAAAGCGGCACAGGCAGATGAAAAATTTGAGCGTGAAATGGAGTTCGCATTTGATGATAAACTCGGGTATCTGACCAGTTGTCCCACTAATGTAGGAACGGGGCTTCGTGCTTCGGTAATGCTGCATTTGCCGGGACTTACGTTGACCGGAGAACTTGAAGCGACTGTCAGAGCGTTGAATAAAATGAATTTTGCTGTGAGAGGTATTTTCGGCGAAGGTTCAGAGAATGTCGGTGCGCTTTATCAAATCTCAAATCAGGTAACTCTCGGAGACAGCGAAGAGGAAATTATCGGCAAAATATCCGATACGATAGATAAAATAATTCAACATGAACAGTCCGCAAGAGAACGGATGTTTGCCAAAAAACAGTCACGATTGCTGGATTATATCGGCAGATCTTACGGTTTGCTGAAATATGCTTATCTGCTGCACAGCAAAGAAACATTAAATGCACTTTCCGGGGT
Organism: Lentisphaeria bacterium; assembly: GCA_017505415.1. GTDB lineage: Bacteria > Verrucomicrobiota > Lentisphaeria > Victivallales > Victivallaceae > RGIG5270. The sequence goes on from JAFVPG010000237.1 coordinate 2,339, forward strand.
AAAACTCGGTGTGGATATGGGAATTTTTGCAAATGTAAACAGTGATATGGTCAACAGGATTTATATTCATTCCGGTGCGGCTCATCTGCAGAAATTATATGGTAAACCTTTTGAAAATAATGAAGCAAAAAGCATTTTCAGAGCAAATTATGTCCGTGAAGTTTTGCGTGCAGTGACGGAAGAACAGGGTGAATAATGGATCCGGTATTATCATTGATTTTATGTTTTCTTGAGTAGAGTTTTATATTCATAACTATTATTCTTTTGCACAGTCAGCAGAAAAATATCGGTACGAGTCCTCTGTATATGGCAATGGGACTTTTGTTTTTGTTTGCACACTTTGTATCGGCGGCAGATTTCAGGGTGATAATTTTCCGGAATCTTGAATTTCAAATCGGGGCATCGGTATTTTTTATGCCGTATCTTGCAGGGCTGCTGCTGATATACATACACAATGGAACTCTTGCAACGCAGCGAATGATTATCGGTTCTTTTGTGTTGTTCGGAATATTTTTCTATCTGGCGGAAATCACCCGTCTGCAATGCAATTGGGTGGGGTATTCGCTTGCCAAAGGGCAGACGGTTGGAGCTTTGGATGCTCTTCTCGGTGAAAGTATGTATTCGATGGGGGCTTTGATCATTGCGCATCTGGTTGATATGTTCATCATGCCGATAGCATACACCAGACTGCAGAATTGGCGGGCAAGGCGTCTGATATGTATAATCGGGGCATTATTTCTGGCACAGTTGGTAGACTTGATGATTTTTACCGGATTTTATCATTACGAGTTTTATTATAACATCAGCGAATTTCTTTCCGGTGCTATATTGATAAGAGGGATTTTCAGTGTATGGCTGGGGATCATTATTCATATTTATATCGGCAAATATGCCGGAGAGTCTGTATCTCATAATACATTGGATATTGTTTTTGCATTTTTCGGAGCTTACGGTAAATCAAAAAAACTTGAAGAAGTTATTTCTGAGTCAGAAGACCGTTACCGTCAGATATTGCAGAATGCAAATGAAATGATCATGTTGTTGTCTTCCTCCGGCAGTGTGCTTGATGCCAACGTTGCAGCGACGGAATTGATAGAGAAATATATTCCGGAATATGATTTTTCAAAGAATTTTTTTGAAAAACTTCATATAACGGAAAAAATATTTTCAACGGACGGCAAATTTGATCCGTCGGAAATTTTCAAGGACAGTGAAACCGCATTTTTTCATGCAGAACTTATAAGCAGTGAAAACAGCAACGCAAGTCTTGCATGTTCATTGTCGGAAGTCCCGTTCAAAAATGAAAAAATTTTATTGCTTATCGGTCGTGATGTGACCAAAGAATTGCAGCTGCAGGAAGAGAAAGACAATCTTTCTGCGGAACTTGCCCATTCACAGCGAATGGAGGCTCTCGGCAAACTTGCCGGCGGTATCGCTCATGATTTTAATAATCATATTCATGCAATTCTCGGTCATGTCGATTTGCTGTTGATGACCAATGATTTTGATACTGATTCAAAGGTAGTGAAAAATCTTGAAAAGATCAGCTCCATTGCTGAACAGGCTGGACGTCTGACCAGTCAGCTGCTTGGATTTGCCCGTAAAGGGAAATTTTATGCCACCTCTCTGGATATGAGTGATGTTATACGTCAGACATTGAATATGCTGACAGTAGCACAAACAGTCAATATCAATATAAAAATGGATTTTCCTGCCGAAAAAATAACGGTAAGAGGTGATCGTGTGCAGATAAGTCAGGTATTTTTGAACCTCATTATAAATGCTGTTGATGCAATGGAGAAATGCAGCAGAAAATCATTGGTGATAACACTTGACCGGGCAGGTAAATTTGCAGAAATTATTGAAAATCTTTCCGCCCGCAAGGATTGGGATTTTGATAAATACTGCTGTATAAGCATTGCCGACAGCGGTATCGGTATCAGTGAGGAATTGCAGAAAAAAGTTTTTGAACCTTTTTTCACGACCAAACCGGTCGGCGCCGGAACCGGGATGGGACTTTCTATGGTTTATGGTACTATTCGCAATCATGGCGGTTATGTTTTTCTTGAAAGTAAAGAAGGCGAGGGGGCAACATTTTATATCATTTTGCCGACAGAATGATATTGGCCTGACTCAGTGAAGAGCTTTGTATTTTAAGAATTATAAAATTCAACATCCGGCATAAATATACTCTATACTTCTTCTTCAGCTTCATAACTTTTGATTTTATCCGGAGCTATTCCGATTACAAATTCGCCTTTCCAGACACGGTTTTTGCATTTTTCACAAATTTCTGCAGCAGAACCTTTTATTACTTCCTCATGAATTTTGGTGGCTTCTCTGATAATAGCGATTTGGGTATCATTTCCGAAAAATTCCCTGATAAATTCCAGAGTTTTGCCGACACGGAAGGGTGATTCAAATACAAATGCGGTCATATTTTTATCTTTTATATCCGCAAAAAATGTTGTTTTGCGTCCGGATTTAACCGGAACAAAACCGAAAAAGGCAAATTTATCCACCGGCAACCCTGACGCAGTAACCGCAAAGGTCACTGCCGAAACCCCGGGAACAACTACGATGTCAATATCTTTTTCCTGTGCCGCACGGACCAGAAAAAATCCAGGATCAGCAACAGACGGAGTTCCGGCATCTGTAACAAGTGCAATATTTTCACCGCGTTCAATGCGGTCAAGCAGAGCATCAGTTTTGTCATGTTCATTGAACGCATGATAACTTACAAGTTCTGAATGAATATCAAAATGACTCAAAAGCTGTCTGCTGTGACGGGTATCTTCCGCAGCTATCACATCGACTTCTTTCAAAACTCTCAGCGCTCTCAAAGTTATATCTTCCAGATTTCCTATTGGAGTTGTTACCAAATATAATTTACCTGCCATTGAAAAATCATCTCCTGTGGTGTATAGTATGTTGTGTCATTTCAGAGGGGATAAAAAATGCCCCTTTACATAATATAAAGACATTTTTAGAAAATAGCAAGAAAAATGAGAGAAAATAACGATAAAATCCGTCTGGTAAAGTTTATCGCCGCCTCCGGAGCTGCTTCCAGACGCAGGGCCGGCGACCTCGTAAAAGAGGGAAAAATCAAAGTGAATGGTCAAATCTGCCTTGATCCGTCATACGGGGTTCAAGCAGAAGATAAAGTTTATCTGAATGGAAAACTCCTTGCTGTTGAAGAAGTTAAATATTATATTGCATTGAATAAACCGCGTGGTTATACATGCTCAAATCAGGACTCTCATGCGGATAAACTTGCAGTTGAGCTTATAACAACTCCGACTCCGGCAAGACTTTATTCCGTCGGAAGACTTGACCGGGAGAGCGAAGGTTTGATAATTTTCTCCAATGACGGTGATTTTGCAGCCAGACTCACACATCCCTCTTTTCAGATTACCAAACGGTATATAGTGGAAACTGATATAGAGTTGAACAGTAACATGTTACAGCGATTGATGCAGGGAATCACCGATGACGGCGAAAATCTGCATGCCGATCTCATTGAAAAAATCGCTCCCCGTAAATACCGTTTTACTCTATCTGAAGGCAAAAAACGTGAAATACGCCGTATGATAAAATTTGCCAATGCACAAGTAAAACGTCTCAAACGTATTCAGATCGGTAATTATGCTTTGCCTGCTGATCTTCCGGAGGGGGATTTCCGATTGCTGACATCGGAAGAAGTCCTTGCTTTGCAGGAAAAATAACATTTGATAAGGTAAATACAAGTTTATAAAATTAAATACAGCTGAACTGCTGCTGTTCGTATTTAATATGGCAGATAAGGACAAAAAACAGCAGTTTTCAGTCTGAAAATTGTGAAAAATATTGTATTTTTTTATAAATTTTCAGGGGGAGTCAATACTTATTTGTTTTCTGACATTTGTTCCGTATTCAGAAAAAGTGCTGAAAAGCATCAGACATGACATGGCAATTATCGCCAGCAGAACCAGCATTATCACATATTCGACCAGAACCTGAGCGAATATGTGAAGTGTATGATGTTTGATGCCGGTTGATTTTTGCATTTTTTGTTTTTTAATTTCTTTGAGCGACGATGTCATTATTTTCGTTGAGGACGATGACTCTCGGCTTGTGAGTTTTGCATTCATTTTCATCGAAAATCGAGAATGCCATAATAGTAACTACATCACCGACACTGCCGAGATGTGCGGCAGGTCCGTTCAGGCAGAAACGTTTTGAGCCGGATGCGCCGGGGATTGCATATGTTTCAAGGCGTGAACCGTTTGTACGGTTTACAACGAGAATTTTCTCATAAGGCAGAATTTTTGCGGCTTCGAGATAATCGCCGTCAATTTCAAGACTTCCTTCATAATTTATTTCGCAGTGAGTGAGTCTGGCAGTATGTATTTTACCTGAGAGTAATTGTTTCAACATGATAAAGGTCCTTTCTTTTTTGGATTTTCCACATAATATACATTTAATTGTTGAAAAAATCAATTCTCCAAGATTTAATTATCTATTTTTTTTAACATTTGCTTGACATAACGGCATTTTGATAGTAAATTATACGCATACAAAATTTTAATCCATAAGGAGTTATTATGTCAGACAATTACAGTATGCGCAGTCTTGTCGATGAAATCGGCAAAGCACCAAAAGATTTTACCAAAAAAGACATTATCAAATTTATCCGTGACAATGAGATACGTCACATTAATTTCCAGTATCCCGCAGGTGACGGCCGTCTGAAAACTTTGAATTTCGTTATTAATGACGGCGATTATCTGGAAGAAATCCTTTCATGCGGTGAACGTGTTGACGGTTCAAGTCTTTTCCCCTTTATTGAAGCCAACAACAGTGACTTGTATGTTGTTCCCAAGTTCCGTACAGCTTACATGGACCCCTTCTGCGAACTTCCCACTCTGAATTTCCTTTGCTCTTTCTTCAATAAAGACGGCAATCCGCTTGAAAGTTCTCCTGAATACACCCTTCACAAAGCATGTGAAGCATTCAAGAAGACTACCGGTATGGAATTTCAGGCAATGGGTGAACTTGAATATTATGTTATTGCAGGGGATGATGAAGCATATCCTGCCGTTGACCAGAAAGGTTATCATGAATCTGCACCTTATGCAAAATTCGGCGAATTCCGTCAGCTTTGCATGAACTATATTGCCCGTACCGGCGGACAGATAAAATATGGTCACTCCGAAGTCGGTAATTTCGCTCTCGACGGCAAAATTTATGAACAGAATGAAATTGAATTTCTCCCCGTCAATGCTGAAGAAGCCGCTGAACAGCTTACTGTTGCCAAATGGATCATTCGCAATCTTGCTTATCAGGAAGGTCTGGATGTTACTTTCGCTCCGAAAATCACTGTCGGCAAAGCCGGTTCAGGTCTCCATGTTCATTTCCGCGTTGTCAAGGATGGTTTCAATCAGATGCTTAAAGACGGAGTTCTTTCCGATGATGCAAAACGTGCGATTGCCGGTATGATGACTCTTGCACCTTCAATCACCGCTTTTGGCAATACTAATCCGACTTCTTATTTCCGTCTGGTTCCGCATCAGGAAGCTCCGACAAATGTCTGCTGGGGCGATCGCAACCGTTCCGTTCTCGTCCGTGTGCCTCTCGGCTGGACTGCTAAAAAAGATCTTTGCAGTCAGGCAAATCCCGGAGAACCCTCTGCCCAATATGATACAACTCAGAAACAGACTGTTGAAATGCGTTCACCTGATGGTTCAGCCAATGTCTATCTGCTTATCGCAGGTCTTGCAGTCGCTGCCCGTTACGGTTTTGAAATGGCTGATTCTCTGGATGTTGCTGCCAAAACTTATGTCAACGTCAATATTCATAAAGCAGAAAATGCAGACATTCTCAATCGTTTGAGTGTTCTGCCTGACAGCTGTGAAGCTTCTGCTGAATGTTTGGAAAAACAGCGTGATATTTACGAAAAATATGGTGTTTTCGCACCTGCTATGATTGACGGTATCATCGACGGTCTTAAAGCATTCGGTGACCGTACTCTCCGCAAAGACATCGGCAATGATCAGGCAAAAATCCTTGCTCTTGTTGAAAAATATTTCCATTGCGGATAATGGCTGAAAGTTGACAGCAATTAAGTTGTTGTCAAACTTGCTTTTGGTAAGTACATTTATCGGGATTACTTTTGAATGACAAAGGTGATCCCGATTTTTTTATGCCGTAGTAAAATGAACAATTAAAAATTAAGAATGAAAAATTAAAAATTAAGAATGAAAAATAAAGATTATTACAATAATTTTCTTTTATACAAAACGCTCTGTTCCCATTGAGGGGAGATAGTTGTAGCATTTTTGGGCGGGGGGGCTGGGTACCCCTCCGCAATGGGATATATCTATCCCCATTTTGTTACGCTGGCGCGCTTGCCTGTCCTGTTGGCGACTTTAACAAATAGCGAATACAATGCAAAATACCAATACTTTCTTTTTTTGAAAAAAGAAAGTAACAAAGAAAAAACAATTCACCTTTCAAATATTAGTGTAATGCGTTGCCCAATGGCTGATTACAGCGCCTGCGCTTCGCTCCGGCTTATATGAGGCGTTTAAGGCGGCTCTGCCGCACGCCTCATCGCTTCAGCCAACGTCGCTGCTTGACAATTACTTGTCTGCGCTCACATCGCTTCGCTCGTGAACCGCTCCGGTCTTCGCGGCGCTGACCGCGCTATTGTTACTCCGAGAAAGCCGTTACCTTGCAAAAATCTCTCCGCAATTGGAACAGAGCGTTGAAAAAAGAAAGTTAAACAGCTTTCTTTGTTTTACTTTCTTTCACTTGGAAAGAAAGTAAAAATTATTTAGCATATTGGGCTGCTTCTTTTTTCAACGTCTGGAGGTCGACTTTACCGCTGCCGAGGAGTGGGATTGCATCAATTTTGATGAAGTCGTCGGCTTTGGGAATCCAGAGGTTGGGGAGATTGCGTTCACGGAGTTTTTCGACAATAGAGGCGGCATCGAGGTTATCTATTGAGTAAAAAACGATGATGCGTTCGCCGCGTTTTGAGTCTTCACAAGCGGTGACTGCTATGACACGGTTTTCTGCTTTAAGTTCTTCGTTGATAGCCATTTCAACCATTTCGTGAGGAACCATTTCTCCGGCGATTTTGCTGAATCGTGAAAGTCTGCCGGTAATAGTGAGATAACCCATTTCGTCCATTGACACAATATCGCCGGTGATGTAATAGCCGTCTTTCATGGCTTTGCGGGTATTTTCTTCATCTTTCCAGTATCCTTTCATGACGAGACCGCCTTTGACAAGCATCAGACCGGGCGTATTGGGAGGCAATTCTTCAAGCGTATCGGGATCAACAATTTTGACATGAATACCTGGCATCGGGGCGCCGATGGAACCTTTTTTGCCATATTCTTTACCGAGATGGAAGATGGAGGGAGAGAGGTTGATACATACGATAGGAGAAAGTTCAGTACAGCCGAAACCTTCGATGACTTCGAGTCCGGTAAGTTCTTTGAATTTATCAGCGATGTCACTGCGGAGTTTTTCTGCACCGGTGATGACCAGACGGAGAGATTTGAATTGACCTTCTTTGTATTTGCGCATGTAATTTTGGAGGAAAGTCGGAGTAGCGACCATGATGGTGCATTTGTCTTTTTCAACGCAGTTGCATACGAGTTGGGCGTCAAGCGGATTGAGAATATAGGAGACATGAACACCTTCAACAGCAGGGAAAGCGAAACAGACACAGAACCCGAAGGCATGGAAAAGCGGCAGATTGCCGAGCAGAACGTCGTCAGTGGTCCATTTAATTGCACGTCCGAAAGATTGGATATTTGAGTTAATATTGCGGTGTGTGAGCATTACACCTTTGGGGACACCGGTTGAGCCGGAGGAGAAAAGAACGACGAGCAGACCGTTCAAATCTTTGAAGTTTTCGGGTGAATATTTGCGGATGAGCCATGAAGATGGGAGCAGGAAAGTATCGAGCATGACTTTGCGTTTCTCACCTTTGGTGATTTCTTTGGCGACATCTTCGAGGAAGATCATGTCAGGAGTTTCTTTGATATTGAGTTTATCAATGAATTTGCGGCTGGTGAGGATAACTTTGATACCGGCGCGGTCGATGACTTTGCGGAGAGTTTCTTCGCCGCTGCTGTAATTGAGAACGGCGGGGGTTTTATCAGCGTAAAGAACGCCGAAAAGAACGGCGACAAGGTTGGTGCAGTTGGGCAGCAGTACACCGATAATGTCGGATTGAGTGTATTTATCAAGCTGACGTACACGGCGTGAAATGATCAAACTTTTGATCAGCATTGCAATATTTTTTACAGCACGGGAACCGGCATCTTTGTAAGAGGCACGGAATGGGTGAGCTTTGGCTTGACGGAGGAATTGATAATGAACGGTACGTTCACAGCGATACGGCAGCATTTCAATTTCAGCGCCCATTTCAGAGATATGCTGACGGAGCTGGAATGGTGTGATTTCGTGAGAAATCTCTTTGCCGACCATAACGGAGATGGGGAGGGGGAGTGAGCGGCCGCCGAGGTGACGGATTTTGCCTTTGAAAACGGTGAATAAAGTTCCGCGCATCATACCGATACGAACAGGGATGAGAGGAACATGAACATCTTCGGGGAGCATTTGGAGAATGCCGTTTTTGAAGTTTGAGATGAGACCGTTTTCTGAAACACCGCCTTCAGCGAAAACGCAGACAAGTTCACCGTCTCTGAGCAGCTGCTGGGTTTTCTGAAAAAGAGCCTGCATTTCTTTCGGATGGTTGCTCTGGGGAACTTCGATAAATCCGAAACGGCGGAAAACCGGCATGAAAAATTTGGCACGGAAGAAGCTGCGGTGCATCATGATGTGAACCTTGCGCTTGGTCATGCCCATGATAATCAGACAGTCGAACGGGGAAACATGGTTGGCGAGGAGCAGACCTGCGCCTTTGTATGGAATGTTGCCTCTGCCTTTGAATTCGACCTGATAGATCGTATGCCGCAGCATAGTCAGCAGGACCTTGCCGAAACTGTACGGCAGGAAATAGAACCACAGGAGGAATGCCAGAATAATACCGAGAACAATACAGAGTACGATAAGTGCGGGATGCATAATTTTATTCCTTTCTTAAATATATGGATTTAATTTTTTTTCATCAGCAATACAGGTCAGACATCCATGACCGGGGAAGACGGTTATATCACCGTCAAGAGTATAGAGTTTCTCCCTGATTGATGCAGTAAGAACCACATCGGACCCTCCTGGAAGATCAGTTCTTCCTACGGAACGGTAAAAAAGTGTATCTCCGGAGAAAAGCCATTTTTCAACAGGGAAATGATAACATACACCGCCGGGGGTATGTCCGGGAGTATTTATAACTTTGAAATCATCTGTATCATGTGCATTGACCGTTTCCGGTAAATCTTTTTGCAGCGGCCAGAACGGCATGATAACATTTTGCGGACTTCTGAAAAGTTCAATATCATTGTCATTCAGCATAATTTTTGTGATATTGAGTTCATTTTTAAGTGCATTGATTGCTCCGATATGATCGGCGTGAGCGTGAGTCAATAAGATTATTGTCTGCTCAAAATTGAAATGATGCTCGGCACATTCGATTATTTTCTGTGCATCACAAGCAGGGTCGATGATGTAAAGAGTTCTGTTATCTGAACTTTGTATCAGATAGCAATTATTCTCCATCGGACCGAGTATGAGTTGTTTCATAAGCATAAATTAAAATTCCTTATATCAAATTTCGCCGGTAGGCGGAATATATTCATCTTCGAGTTTGTCGACTTTTTTCTGCCAGAGAGCGAGGCGCATTTTATAGCTGTGTATACATTCAAAATTTCCGATTTCGCAATCTCCGTTTGGTTTGACGCCGCCGCATGGACCGTTTGCCGCTTTTTTGGGACAATGTTCAGGGCAGATATAAAAGGTCGACGGCAATCTGCACTGGTTGCAGGTACGGCATCCGGCTGTAAGCACTTTCCAGAAGCGTCTGTTATTGGCACTCTGGGTATCGGCATGCGTAAAAAAGAAGCGTCTTAAATTGTAAAGAAGTTTTTCATTGCGGCTGATTTTAAGCTCTCCGATTTCAGACATGCGCGGAGGGGTTTCCGGGTATGCACGATGCAGAATACGGTCGTACATATAGAAACTTGAGTTCAAAGGCGCCATTTCTGCTTTTGCCAGGTATGCGTTATATTCTTCGAGCCACTGTTCAAAAGTTGTAAATTCACGCAATGCACCGGCAATTCTTTCAGCAGCGGTACGGGCTTTTGCAGGACTGTCAACACCCATTATCTGAATTCCGCTGTATCCGAGCAGCCGGCAGCCGGCGGCTTGCAGTTCAAGTCTGCGCCATTGAGCAGATTCAAATTGATTTGAAGAAAACTGGCTCTCTTTTTCGAGTATTTTTTTGAAATCATTTGAAATTTTTATGCCCGGATAACGCTTATTCAGAATATCATCAAATTTTTCGTGCGTGAGCAAAAGCAAACGGGCAATGGTCGGGAAATAGAGACCTCTTTCGCCGAGATACCAGCGTAAAGCCTGTAATTTAAGCATGTCATACCCGGCTTGAGTCACAATGAATTTTGCACCGTAATTGAGTTTTTTTACCAGTTTTGAATATTGCGGATAGAGTGAATACGGGGTGTATTGAAATGGATTCATCACACAGCCTGAGAAAAAGTTTCCGTCATTCATCATTTTCAGAGAATGGACACTTTCAAGAAATTTTCTTTTGCGTGTTTCCCGAACACCTTCTCCGTATGCTGCATCACCGGTGACAGCAACAAGATTGTGAAAATTTCCGGCTTTGGCAAACTGTATAAGTTCTTTTGCACTTTCAACAGTGGTATTTCTGCCGCTGAGATAGATCACATGATGGTCACGGGTCTCCATATTTAGCCCCATTGCATAATCCAGACTGCGGTATGAGTCCTGCTGTGAATATGCATCGGTAATTGCAAGGGCGCAGTTGAGAGATTTTATGTCCAGAACTGCACTTTCAAGCTGGCGCAGCCGTCCTTTGGCTGCTTCAAGATCATTGTCTCTGCCTGCACTGTTATGTTCGATGAGGAGGACGAATCCTCCCTGATCGAGGGTTTCACGGAAATGGTTTTCCGTTTGCGGCGCAAAGTTTATTTCAAATTGCAAATCGCTCATATATTACAAATATCCTTAATTGATTTATTGTCTTTTGCATCCCGGTTCAATCCTTTATCAAAAAAGAATATACCTCCGGATACATTGCCGATGATCAGCACCAGCGACATAAGAAGCACTATCGAGGTCGCGTTGCTGAATGCACCCGCCTGCAAAATGGTGAATATCACCAGATCACGCAGACCGATGCCTCCCGGTGTCAGCGGGATCAGTCCTGCAATGTTGCCGACGATTACGGCGCACGTAAGTGTCAGAAGTGACGGTACTTTCATATTCAGTCCGCAACAAATACAGTACAAAACCGGCATTTGTATTAAATGCACGAGGAATATACTACCAAAAGTGAGAAAAAGCAAATTTTTCCATTGATTTATATACAAATCTATTGCAAATTTCATGCGGGAAACGAGTCCGTGAGTCAAATTGTCTGCTTTGTCCATCAGAAATTTGAAAAAAGTAACTTTTTCCGGAATGCGGTAGAAAAAGATAACTGCCGCTGCCAATATCCCGGCGGCACATACAGTAAGCAGTGCCGCAATGACGTAATTATTGTAAGCAGAGGAAATTCCGATGGATGTCAGATCTATTTTCTGTAACGTTCTGATATTCAAGAAGATTAGGATTATTGCTGTCAGAAAAAGAGCTATCATACCGATAATACGGTCAATGAGAATGCTTAAACTGCATTCAAAACGCTTTCCCTGCGGCAATCCGTGTGCGATCATTCCTATTTTTGCCACATCGCCGCCGATTGCTCCTCCGAAAAGCACAAGAGAGCAGAAATAACCGCGCATAGTGAGCGAAATTGCTTCACGGAGAGTGATTTTTATATTTATCATTCTTACCAGCATGAACCAGCGTAATGCGCAGAAAGTCATTTCAAGGTACAGAATCAGAACAGCAGGCAGTAAATATATTACCTTGAAATTTTTTATTCCTTCGACAAAAGAAGCGTAGTGAACATGTATCAAACAGGATATTATCAAAATTGCTATTGCGATTTTTATTGCAAAAATCCATATTTTTTTCATAGTTCACCTTTGGCGGATCATTCCCAGAAAAATTTGGCACAGAATTCTTTCAATTTGACAATACCGGAAAGTTTGCCTTCTTTGTTTATAACGATCAGACAGCGGATATTGTCGGTGAGAAAAAGTTTGGCGAGCTGTACTGCCGGGACATCTTCACTGACGGTAATAAAATCCTGATTCATGACTTTGGCAATACTTGTTGTGCAGGCATTTTTCAGCATTTCTGCAAAAGGCTGCATTTTGTAGATACCGGAAAGGTCTTCCATCCAAAGCATGTGTTCCGGCAGGCAATGGCGCAGAAGATCGGTGAGAGAAACGATGCCTTTGAGATTGCCGTTTTTGTCAATAACAGGAAATTCTTCTGCATGGGTTGAGGAAAATGTATTTATTGCATTGAGCAGAGAATCTGAATCAAGGAGAGTCGTTACGTTGGCACGCATAACTTCTTTGGCAGTAAGATAATCGACCATGACGACCTCTTTTGAACGGAAATATTCAATGACTTCTTCTGCATTTGCGGATTTTGAAACCTGTTTGATTGCATTTTCTTCGGAGAAATCTTTTGCAAGTGCCGCCATAAGCTGCAGGTGCAGATTTGGTTCAGAGAGCGGAGTCAGAAGCAGTACCACAATATTGACTTTCTGTCCGTAAAAATCAATTCCGTGCGGACAGCATGCCATTGCAACCAGCGGTTTATCAATGGAAGATATGCGGGCATGGGGAACCGCGAGACCTGGTGCAATAACTGTTGAAAAGAGAGCTTCACGTTTTTCAACCTCTTCAACAGCATTGGCAATATCAATGGAGTCTGATTGTTTTGCAACGAGATTTATGAGTGACGAAATAAGCTGCTGACCGTTGAGTCCGCAGGTAGTGCATAAAATATTCTCTGTTGACAAATAAGTATAAAAATTCTTTAATTTTTCGGGCATTTTGAACTCCTTGATAATTTGATTTTCATTACTGTAATGTAACACATTTTCACTGTTTTGCAAGTGTCGGAATTCTAAAAGTACTCAAAAACATTTTTGTATATTGCAGTATGATTTTCTGCTGAATCAGAGTTTCGGACGTTGTTTTTTTGCCTGTTTTGCGCCTGCGAGATCGACCAGAGCAAAGGCAATCATCATAAAATAACAGATGAATGTGAATATGAATGATTTGAAGCATGAAAAAGAAGCGGCAATACATCCGAGAATTGGAAAAAATATTACAGAATCTGCCATTTCCCATTTTGTTCTCAACGCCCAGCGTATGATATTGCCGAGCAGAAAACCCGGCCATACTATCATGAAAAATACGATAATTTCCATACCGCAACTGTCGTTGATGGTGTTGTATTGAGCTGCGGTATAAAGCGAATATTCCAGTATGCCAAGAGAGATGAGCATCCAGAAATAATATGGAAATTTTTTCATTTACAACATCCTTTTTTTCAGAATCCGAAAAGGTCGTCCTGAACCATTTCTTTTTTTTCTTCGATAAGCGGAAGTGGATTTTCAGCGGCAAGTTCTTTGCGGATCGCATTCAAACCGTATTTGGCGCAGAATGCGTCAAGTTTTGCGGCATCTGGTGTTTTTTTGAGACAGCAAACGGGAATATTACTGTATTTTTCCGGCAAATCGGAGCGGAGTTTGATCAGAGCGATATTTTTTTTGATCAAGTCGCTGTTTTCGATAAGTTTGGTACGGATTTTGACATCGGAAACAAGTTCGGGATTATCGAGCAGGGGGAGCAATGCTCCGTAAGTTTGCAGCCATTTGGCGGCAGTTTTGCAGCCGACTCCGGGAACGCCGGGAATATTGTCGGCAGTATCACCGAGCAGTGCAAGATAATCGATCACAAGTTCTGACGGAACACCGAATTTTTCAACAACTTTATCGGAATTGCGTTCAGAGAAAGTGCTTTTGGCATCTGGAACGAGTTGAGTTATTTCAGAATTGACGATTTGCGACAGGTCTTTGTCCGTACTCAAAAAGAAAACTTCCATGCCGCTGTTTTGTGCCAGTGCGGCAATGAGATCATCCGCTTCATATTCAGCTTCTTCAAGAATCGGCCAACCCCGGCATTCGAGAAATTCACGGATAAACGGAACTTGAATTTTCAATTCTTCGGGAGTGGGTTTGCGGTTGGCTTTGTACTCCGGATTGAGTGTCATGCGGAAATTTACTTTGCCGCAATCAAATACAACCGCACCGAATTTTGAGGGGTACTCCCGTTCAAGTTTGAGCATTATTTTGATAAATCCATGCAATGCGTTGATCGGTTCACCACGGCTGTTGGTGAGATTCTGAATCGCATAAAATGCACGGAATATCTGCGAATAAGCATCAACTAAAACTAAACGGGAGTCAGACATTATTGACCTCAAAAGTTGTGTGAAACGAGACCGTCACGCAGTTTCGGTTCAAACCATGTTGATTTGGGCGGCATGATTTCGCCTGCATCGGCAATCGCCATCAGCTGATCGACGGTGGTTGCAAACATACTGAATGCGACTTCATGACTTCCGCTGTTGACCAGTTTTTCCAGTTCGGCAGTTCCTCTGATGCCGCCGATAAAGTCAATGTCCTGACTGGTACGGGGATCGGCAATGCCGAGAATGGGAGCAAGAATATTGTCCTGAAGTACGCTGACATCCAGACTTTCAATAACGCCGAGTTTGGTGATGTCAAATTTGGGAGCGACATTGTACCATGCATGGTCGATATACATTTTGAATTCGCCCTGTTTTGCAGCTTTGCCGTCAGCAGATGGAGTGACGGCGAATTTTTCAGAGATGAGCTTCATAAATTCATCTTTGCTGTGACCGTTGAGATTTTTGACTGCACGGTTATAGGGCATGATGGCAAGTTGAGTTGCGGGGAAGGCAACAGCGAGAAAATAGTTGTAATCTTCTTTGCCGGTGTGATTGGGATTTTTGGGTGCGCATTCTGCGGCGGTACGGGCGGCAGCGGCACTGCGGTGATGACCGTCAGCGATGTAGAAAACATCAACTGCATCAAAATATTTTGAAAGCTGTGAGCTTGCACTTTCATCAAGACGCCACAAAGTGTGACGGATACCGTCAGGTGCGGTAAAGTTGAAAAGCGGAGCTTCTTTCATTGCATTGTTAACGAAGGAGTCGATTTCAGCTTTGTCTTTGTAGGTGAAGAAAGCAGGACCGGTATGAGAGCGCAGTTCCATAACGTGACGTGTACGGTCATCTTCTTTGTCCTGACGGGTTTTTTCATGTTTTTTGATAACTCCGTTTTTGTAATCTTCAGCGCTTGCTGCACCGATGATGCCGGTTTGGATATGGTCATTCATCTGAAGCTGATAAATGTAAAGATGTTTGCCTTCGTCAAGAGTGAGCGGAGCTTCTTTGCAGAGTTTCTGAAATGCGGCTCTTGCCTGATTATAAACTTCTTCGCTATGCAGATCAATACCGGGAGCAAGGTCGATTTCCGGACGGGAAACGTGCAGAAATGAGTAGGGATTGCCTTTTGCAAGTTCAGCAGCTTCTTCGCTGTTTACGACATCGTAGGGGACAGCTGCTACGAGTTCAGCACGATCCTGAGTAGGCAGGAGACCGTTGAAAGGTAAAAATTGAGCCATTTTTTTGTTTCCTTTATTTTAATGAATGTTCGATCAGAACTTTTAATCCTATGAGAATGACTGCCATACCACCGAGACAGCCGAGTATTTTTTCCGGGATTGCAAATTTTGTACTGAATGATCCGAGCATGACAGCCGCCATGGAGAGAAGCATGGTTATGACTCCCATAGCTGAAGCAGTAATGAATACCGGGGCATTCATAAAAGCAAGAGATGCTCCGACAGCCATGGCATCCATACTGGTTGCAATTCCCATTACGATGACGGCAGGAAAATGAAAAGGACTGATTTTTTCATCTTTGTCATCATCTTTCAATACTTCAAAAATCATATTGCCGCCGACCAGAGCAAGGAGGGCAAATGCCGCGTAGTGCTCCCAGGCACTTATAAGATCGGTGACAGTTTTTCCGAGCAGGAAGCCGATCAGCGGCATGACAAATTGAAAACTTCCGAAAGTAACGCCCGCAATAAGTGCATGTTCTTTGGGATGTTCTCTGTCAATCAATGCTCCGGAAAAAGACACGGCAAGAGCGTCAAGCGCAACGCTCACAGCCAGTATCAATATTCCGAAAATGCCCATAATTATCTATCAAAAAGCATTGCAAGGAGAGCTTTTTGGACATGGAGGCGGTTTTCAGCTTCATCAAAGACGATGGAGTATTCTGAATCCATGACTTCTGCGGCAATTTCCTCGTCGCGGTGAGCGGGGAGACAGTGCAGAATTTTGACGGAAGGTTTAGCAGCTTTGACCATAGCCATAGAGAGCTGATATGGCATGAGTTTTTCGAGACGCATTTTGCGTTCTTCTTCAAAGCCCATTGAAACGAAAACGTCAGTGTAGAGATAATCGGCATCTTTTGCAGCTTTGACGGGATCGCTTTCCCATGAAATATTGGAAGCATTGCCGATGACATCTGCACGGGGCTTGAATTCTTCGGGAGCGGCGAAAACGAGTTCCATACCGGTGAGTTTGGCACCGAGGATGAGAGAGTTTGCAATATTGCTCTGGCAGTCGCCGGTGAAGACGAGTTTTGTGCCTTTGACTTTGCCGCTGTATTCGAGAATGGTGAACATATCGGCAAGAATCTGGCAGGGATGATATTCGTCAGTCAAAGCGTTGATAACGGGAATGGTTGCAACTTTTGCGAGTTCCTCAACTCCCTGATGAGAGAAAGTACGTATAACGATACCGTGGAGATAACGGCTCAAAACGTTTGCTGTATCAGCGACGGTTTCGCCTCTGCCGACCTGCATACGGCTTTCATCGAGATAGAGAGCGTTGCCGCCGAGTTCGGAAATGCCGACTTCAAATGAAACACGGGTACGGGTAGATGATTTTGCAAAAATCATACCGATACTTTTGCCGGAGAGGGGGCGGTAATTGCTTTTGCCTCTTTCAGCTTTCATTTTGCGGGTAAGATCGAACAGATTTTCCAAATCATTCAAATCAATATCAGCGAGAGTCAACAAATCTTTTTTCATTTTTAATTCCTTAAAGTTTTATAAAGATGCGGCGTATTCAGCCAGCGATTTTTCAATGATTGCCAATGCTTCATCAGCGATTGACTTGGGCAGATTGAGGGCGGGGAGGAAACGGACGACAGTTTCGCCTGCTGTAAGAGCGATCAAGCCGTTGTCCTGAAGTTTACTTTTGAGAGCGGCACCGGAGTGGTCAAGTACGATACCGAGCATGAGACCTTTACCGCGAACACCTTTGACAAAGGAGTACTGCTTGGTCATAGCGGTAAGTTTTTCCATGAGGTAATCACCCATTTTGCGGCAATTTTCGAGCATATTTTCATTTTCGATAGCCTCCAGAGTTGCGAGAGCGGCAGCAGAAACGAGCGGAGTTCCGCCGAAAGTGCTGGCATGTTCGCCGACTTTGAGGACATCGCAGTATTTGCGTGAAACTACAACTGCGCCCATCGGAAGACCGTTGGCGATAGCTTTTGCCATGGAGAGAACGTCAGGCTGGACGCCGAAAGTCTGCCATGCAAAAAGTTTTCCGGTTCTGCCCATGCCGCATTGAACTTCGTCGAACATCAAAAGGAGGTTCTTTTCGTCGCAGAGCTGACGGACTTTTTTGAGATATTCGACATCGACCGGGATGATGCCTCCTTCGCCCTGCAATGGTTCAAGCATGACTGCACAGGTTTTATCAGTAATTGCTTCTTTGAGGGATTCAAA
>JAFVPG010000238.1 GCA_017505415.1 Lentisphaeria bacterium
GTTACTGCCGCTACTCGATTTGTAAGTGATTTGCCCCAGGAAAATTCTTTTTCAGCAGATAAAGAAGATGATGTTACAGCGGTGACTCGTTTTGTGAGTGATCTGCCTCAAGAGGAGGTAAGTCCTTCAGAGGAAGCGAATGATTTGACTGCAGTTACCAGGTTTGCCAGTGATATTTCAGATGACTCCAAGACTCAAGACGCTTTAACAGACGACCACACCGCTGTTACCAGATTTGCAGATGAACTTTTAACTGATGAAAAACAAAATCCGGAAGATGAAACCGCAATGACTCGCTTTGCGGAAAATGAAGATGCTGTACAAGTAGAAAATTATGATGCGGATGTAACTCTGACACAGTTTGCTGCTGATATTTCCGCAAAACCGGCAAGACGTTCTTTGTGGCAGATTATTGCAGGATTATTTTCCCATAAGAAAAAACCGATTGAAAAAAACGAGAAAATAGTTACGGGCAATACTGATGAGTTTCCCGACGGAACTTCATCAGAGGATCTTACGATATCATCTGATGACAAAAACGAGAGTCAAGACATTCCAGTCGGGATTTTGTTATCTGATGATAAATCTGAAGATGAAGCAAACAGTGACAACGCAGATCAAGAAACTATGGAGACGAAAGTCGAATCGACGCTCCATGAGGATATCACGATGGTTACAGCTGTAACGATGGCGACCTCTTGTGCTGAAAAAGTTCCAGAAAACACAGAGAGTGATGATGAGGTTTCTGAGCAAAAAACAGTTGAGCCAGATACAGACGAAGATACCATAAATGCGGCAAAAAGCCAAGATTTAACATTCGCTGATGCTGATTCCCCAACCAAAGACAATATTGAAGAATCAAGAATTAAAGCAGATGAAAAAAATACTGAAGGCTCTGCTGCCGCATCTGATGCCACAGAAAGTACAGACGCAGTAAAAACACGTCCATTGCCTATACCTGTTGATTTAGCGGTGCTTTCAGAAGATTCAGAGAGTATGGAACAACTTGAAGAAGAAATACAACAACAAAGAGGTTCTGAAGAATTTTTTGAAGAAGAAGACTCAGGCAATAAAACTAATCCGGATCCAGATGACATAGCGACATTCTTTGAGGAAGAGGAATCGGACAGTACCGAAAAAACAAATATCAATGAGACTCAAATGCTGCAAACCCGTATTGCCAGTATTGATGAAATCAATTATATCAAAGATCAGGTAAAACGCAGACAACAGAAGCGTTTCTTTGTTCGTGCAGCAGTATTTGCCTCTATTGCTTTTGCATTGTTTGTCATCTGGCATCTCCGGGCACCGCAGCAGGAAAGTGTTCTCTCTTGGCCGATGAATGGAAAGCAACAAGCTATTGGTTTTGCTGTTCCTTTTGAAAAAGGATGGAAAAACGGCGGATTTGATATTTTTTATCCTGATTGCGGTAAGAGGACGGTTATACAAAAAAACAATAAAAATAAACTTGAAATTGATTCATTTATCGGGAAAGAGCGAAATGTTCCAATAAAAATCACCGTCATCCGAGAAAAATCATCTGTGATTCTTGAGGAATCCAGAAAACAGTCTTTTACAAGATTGTTAACAGAAAAAATGAAGAATAAAAAAGAATTATATACATTCGATAAAAATTCGTCAACAATCTTTCTAGGAGCTCATAATGGAATTATGTGCAATGTGATAACCTACCAAAAGGACTATAATAATAAGTCTTTCTGGGGAAAACTCTATTATTTTAAATATGGAGAATTTTCCTATCATTTAACCGCAGAAATTCCTTTTGATGACAAAAACAGAGCAAAACAATTGCTTGAAGATAATAATTTTATAGATATCAGTAAACGCTTTGAGTATCTGTATTGGGAAGGCAGCGGAGATTTCCGCAGGGGAGACATTCTGACACGCATTGATGAAATCGAAGATGATGTCCGGCGCAAATCCCCATTCCAAATTTCTAATTTGGAACGGGGAATACAGAGTATTTTGATACAAGCCAGTCTTGACAGTAATGCGAAATTGAAGGAAAAAGGCTTGGAATTACTTGAAAAGCTTCGCAAGAATGAAGATGAACTTTATCGGGAATATGTTGGTAAATGGTTGCTTGCAAAAGCAACAGATGATACACAACTGAAACAAAAAATCAGAAACGTCAGTGAAGGTGTGTTTTCTTTAGAAACAGACCGTCGCAGAAATCTGATATTGCAAGATATATGGGAGTACGACAAATGAGCATTTTAGGGAATTTGAACAGCACTGCTGAGAATAATAAAAAGGAATTGCACATTGGCATTGAACACAATGGAATTCTGTTATACGAAATATATACAGAAGAGTTTACCAAAGAAATTTCTATTGGCAGAAGATCTCAATGCGATTGGAGTTTGAGTAATATTGATGAATCGGCGAGCGGTAAACACGCTCTGATTTCATTGCGTAAAGGAAATTTCTATCTTACGGATCTCGGCAGCCGTAACGGAATGTATTTCCAAGCAAAGCGAATTACTGAAAAGAAACTGACTCCAGGTGATAAAATCAGTTTGGGTGAGTGTATTGTTTTTGTTGATGATGAGTCAAAAAAACTGAAAAAACTTTCTCAGCTGAATCAAATTGAATATGTAAACAGCAGTGGACGCAAAGTTGTTTTTGATATATCAAAACCTGAAACGGTCATTGGTTCCGGACCGAATGCGGATATCAAAATTCAAGATCAGTTGATTTCATCTTCTCATGCGATAATATCCTTGAGAAACGATGGCAGTTGTTGGTTGAAAGATAATGGAAGCCGTAATGGTACCAGCGTAAATGGCAAGGAGTTAGTTGAAGGTTCCGAACGAATGCTTCAAGAAGGGGATGTCATCACGATTGCCTATCTGGAAATGAAATTCCTTGATGCAGCAGTATTGCACGAAAGTTCCAAACTTCTTACTTCCATCGTGATTGCCGGAATAACAATTCTTGTCGTTCTGGGCGGATATATTGGCTACATGCAGTTGACTCCTTCTGCTGATGCAATTATTGCTGCCGCAAGAAAAGAGTCAGCAAATTTGAATTTTACTGCGGCAGAAAAATTGTTGAGCGACTCGAAATTGGCACGAAATGCCGATGACGCAGCTTCTGAAAGAGAAACGTTATCCCGCCAAATTACTACATGGAAAAACACTATATATATATGGAATATGGTAAAAGAAGATCTTGTCAACAAGGATTTTAATACCGCAAACAGCAAATTGGCAAGTATCAATCATTCCGACTTAAACACTTGGAATTGGAACAATGATGCTGCGTTTGTAGAAAAAAGCAAAGCTCAAGCAGTCAAATTAATTCTTGACAGTTGTTCCGGGGTAGATTCTCTCCTGAAACAGGAAAACGAGTCTTTTGCACGCATTGAAAAACAAAAAATGGATTTATCTTTTGCAATGCGCAACGGAGAACAATATAAAAGTGAAGAGTTTATGAAATCTCTGCTGCAAGAAGGTTCAAGGCAGTTGCAACGACTTGATCGTGTGATGCAGGAACATAAGTACCTGAATAATATCATCAATTTGCTTAGCTATAAAAAGCCAGATTATCAACGGATAGTTGCGGATTTGACAAAACTTTCAGAAACAGGTCAGGAAGCAGTACAAATCAAAGCCAAACGAATTCTGATCCCTGTGCGAAATCTCGCCAGAGAAACAAATCGTATGCTTGAAATGGTCAATAAAGTTTGTGCTCTTGATTTTGCAGCAGTTGAAGCATTTTCATTAGATTTGCCGGATTCTGTTGATTATTCATCGGAAAAAAACATTGCAACCTTGAAAAAAGGGTTGATTGATAATGTAAAACAACTCAAAGATTCCTCTGTTCAAATTTCCATTATGTATCGTAACTTGAAAGAGCAAGGTGTTGTTCCAAATCAAAAAGTAGTTGCTATAGAACATTTTCTTGATCCTGATACAATGAAACAGGTCTATTCTTTTGATTTGTTTGAATATGATGTTCCGCGTATTTCCAGAAAAGAACCTGTCGGAACATACGACAAATTAATGGGATATGAATTCATGTATGATTATTTGAAAAATATTCATACCGATATGATGACCCTGAACATTGAGGATTTACCGTTCAAGCCGCAAATTTATCTTGCCCGGACAATCTTTACTGATGTCGATAAATTTCTCACCTATGTTGATCGGGATGAAAATCTGTGGTTTCACAACGGTAAATTAAATCATTTCATTGAACATTGCAGAACAATACCTCCTTTGAGAGAAAAAATTATAGCTCAAAGCAAA
>JAFVPG010000239.1 GCA_017505415.1 Lentisphaeria bacterium
GCTTTTATTACTTGTAATAAAAGCAATTCCGGTGAAAGTTTTTGGAAAATGGGGTGTGGGGAAGAGAACCTTTTTTCAAAAAGGTTTCTTCCCCACAAAACAGTTTTGCAACAGCCCCTAAAAAAAGTTTCCTCTCATGAAAAAATCTTACCGCATATCAGCGACGATTTTTCCATCAACGATAGTCATGATGGGGGCGCCGGTAAATTCCATACCATCAAACGGGGTATTGCGTGATTTTGAATGGAATTTTTCGGCATCGACTTTAATTTTCTTTTCGAGATCAATTACGGTAATATCCGCGGGGTTGCCGATACGGAGATCGTAATTTTCAAAACCGAGAACTTCAGCTGGACCGGTGGTGAATTTAGCCACAAAATCTTTCATAGACAGAATTCCGGAATGAACGAGTTCTTTCAGACATACAGAAATGGCTGTTTCAAGACCGATGATACCGAATGGCGCATGATTGAATTCAACCAGTTTTGCAGTTGTTGTATGCGGTGCATGGTCGGTGGCAATAACAGTGATCGTACCATCTGCGAGTCCCTGAATCAATGCCTGACGGTCTTCTTCAGTACGAAGCGGCGGATTCATTTTGTAATTGGTATTGTAGGTGCGGATGTAATCATCGGTAAGCGATATATGATGCGGCGTTGCTTCTGCTGTAATTTTGATACCGTGCTGTCTGGCTCTGCGCACCATATCCACACACTCTTTGACACTTATGTGCTGAAGGTGTATTTTCCAATCTATTTCACGGGCAAAAAGAATATCGCGGGCGACGATTATTTCTTCTGCGGCACCGGGGATGCCGTCCATACCGAGAAGCACTGACCATTTGCCTTCATTCATGACACCGCCGGTAAAGAGAGAAACTTCCTCGCAGTGGTCAAGGATTGGCAACTTGAAAGATTTGGCATAGCGGACGATATTACGCATCAGGAAATGGTTCTGAACGCATTTGCCGTCATCACTCAATGCATAAACTCCTGCGCTGCGCAAACCGCCGATACCTGCCATTTCCTGACCGGAGAACCCTTTGGTCATACAGCCGCAGGGATAAACTTTGACCGGGCTGCATTCTGCGGCGGTTTTTTTCAGAAGTTCGATAGCTCCGGGAGTATCTGCAGCGGGGCTGGTATTCGGCATGGGAACGATGGCGGTAAAGCCGCCGAAAGCTGCGGCCTCTGTTCCGGTTTGAATAGTTTCTGCGGCAGTATTGCCGGGTTGCCGGAGATGGACGTGAATATCCATGAAGCCGGGAGCGGCGATTTTACCGGAAAGGTCGATGATTTCTGCATTTTTGAGCGTTGCGGGATCTGCCATGACACCATTTTCAATGCCGAGGTCGGTTATTTCATCAATATTGCGGTTGGGGTCAACCACACGGACGTTTTTCAAAATATATGCTTTATTCATTTTACACACTCCGCAACTAAGAACAAAACAGCCATACGGACAGCGAGTCCGTTTGTTACCTGCTGAAGGATGACGGATTGAGGACCGTCAGCTATTTCAGAAGCGATTTCAACATCACGGTTGATAGGGCCGGGATGCATGACCATTGCATCTTTCCGCAAATATTTGACCGTGCCGGAATTCAAGCCGAAATATTTGGAGTATTCATTTGTACTGGGGAAAAATCCGCTGGTCTGACGTTCATGCTGGATGCGGAGCATATTCACAACATCTGCACCTTCAAGCGCATCTTTCATATTGTGACAGACGCGGACATTGGGAATACAGTTGAATTCTTCCGGAACGAGCGTTGCCGGACCGGCAAGGGTGACATTGGCACCGAGTTTGGTCAAGCCCCAAAGGTCACTGCGGGCAACACGGCTGTGAAGAATATCACCGACAATGGTGACGTTCAAACCTTCCAGACTGCCGAAACGTTCACGCATGGTGAAAATATCCAGCAATGCCTGAGTCGGATGACTGTGTGCGCCGTCACCGGCATTGATAACACCGCATTTCAAATGTTTGGCAATAAAATCCTGCGCACCTGTGGCAGAGTGACGCAAAACGACAAGATCGACCTGCAATGCTTCAATATTTTTTACCGTATCAAGCAGAGTTTCACCTTTTTTCAAACTGCTGACGTCTGCAGCGACATTGATAATATCGGCACTCAAACGCTGTTCGGCAAGTTCAAATGAGATGCGGGTACGGGTACTTGGTTCAACGAAAAAATTTACGACAGTCTTGCCGCGGAGAGCGGGTACTTTTTTTACTTTGCGTTCAGAGACTTTTTTGAATTCCTGAGCAGTATCAAGAATGCATTCGATCTCTTCACGGCTGAGGTCATAGAGACTCAGCAAATCTTTTCTGGTCCATTTAAAATCCATGATTCAACCTATTTTTTCCATTTTATTTCGGAGATACGGTCAATGCCGTCATTTTCCGTGAATTCAACTTTGATTTTTTTATCCGCATCAACTTGCAGATTCATACCTGCATAATCAGCCCGGATCGGATATTCCACATTGCCTCTGTCGACGAGAACGGCAAGTTTGATAAGGTTCGGACGTCCGTAATCAGTTACTGCATCGAGAGCGGCACGGATGGTACGGCCGGTGGACAGAACATCATCCACGAGAATAAGATTTGTCATGTCCATATCAAAAGGAATTACAGTTTCATTAATAAGCGGCAATGCACTGCGCAATCCGAAGTCATCACGGTACATGGAAATATCCAGTGCTGCAACGGGAACTTTGATATTGCACTTTTTTTCAATAATTTTTGCAATACGATGTGAAAGCGGGACTCCTTGCTTAAAGAGTCCCGCAAGAGCAAATTCTTCAATTTTGTCATCGGAGCAAAAATCTTTGATAATGGCATCGGCTATTGTTTCAATCGCAGAATTTACAGCTGCGGCTTCACAAATTACTTTTTCCATTCCCATTATTATATTGCTCCTTATTTCAAAATGCCGCAGCGAACGAGAGATTTTTTGAGTTGTTCACGATGCTCTGCAGTGAGTTCGCAAAGCGGTAAACGATAGCTTTCTTCGATCAATCCTGCCATTGCCATTGCTGCTTTGATTGGAATAGGATTGGTTTCTATGAACTGATCACGGAAGAAGCAGTAATATTTTTTATGCAGTTCCATTGCTTTGTTGAGGTCGCCGTTGAGGAAAGATTCGACCATTTCTGTCATTTCTCCGGGAATGAGGTTACTGGCAACGGAGATGATGCCTTTGGCACCGACGGACATCATCGGCAGAGTTAAAGCATCATCACCGCTCAAAATCGTAATATCGCACATATCGAGGATTTTTGAAACACGTTCAACGTTGCCGCCTGCTTCTTTGACGGCGACAATGAGCGGATTACTGCTCATGCGGGCGATATTTTTTTCGGAAATTGGCACACCTGCACGACCGGGAACGTTGTAAAGAACTACGGGGAGTTCGCCTTTTTCAGCAACGCTCATGAAGTGGCGGTACTGACCTTCTTCGGTGGGTTTATTGTAATAGGGAGTGACTTGCAAAGTTGCATCTGCGCCGAGTTTGCGAGCTTCGACAGTAAGTTCAATGGCTTCTGCGGTTGAATTTGCACCTGTACCGGCGATAACGGTACAGCGTTTTGCAACTTTTTCAACTGTAAATT
This sequence comes from Lentisphaeria bacterium, assembly GCA_017505415.1. Lineage (GTDB taxonomy): Bacteria > Verrucomicrobiota > Lentisphaeria > Victivallales > Victivallaceae > RGIG5270. The sequence goes on from JAFVPG010000239.1 coordinate 3,618, forward strand.
CGATAACTTTGAGATGTTCTTCGCAGCTGAGGGTAGGTGATTCTCCTGTGGTTCCGACGGGAACAATACCGGCAACTTTGCCTTTGATTTGAAGCTCAATAATATTGTTTAATGCCTCATAATCAACACCGCCGTTGCGATACGGAGTTACCAAAGCAGTATAGACTCCTTGTAAGTTTTTCATTCCCAAAAATCTCCTATGTTAAAAGTAAGTAATCTTTTCAAGGGCATAAAATATCTGCCCATTATATTTTTGAGAAAATATATCTCAATATCTGTAAATTACAAGTCCTGAAAAAGAAAAACATCAGAAAAACTGCTTAAATTGGATGCAGTTTGTACAAAAACGGCTGTTGAGGAATTTCAGATTCCGCAACAGCCGTATGAATATCATATTTCTGATGTTTCAGAAGTTATTTAACTCCCATGGCACGGAGATTATTGAAAGAGATTTTTACTGATTCAAAAATATCTCTGCCGGGGAATGGTTCATCCTGCTCTATTGAGTACCAGCGGATATTTGTATCACGGCATGCCTGAATGATCTTGTCCCATTCAAGATTGCCTTCGCCTATTTCACAGTAGGTTGCATTGCGGTCGACAATAGCGAAATCTTTGAAGTGTATCACTGGAATACGTCCGGCAAGTTTGCGGATCCATGTTTCAGGATTTGCGCCGCCGCGCTGAACCCAGTGAACGTCAAGTTCAGAGAAAACACATTCAGGAGAAGTTCTTTCATAAAAAAGCTCAAGAACAGGTTTGTGCGGTTCGAGGTGGGCAAATTCAAAGTGGTGGTTATGATACCCGAGTTTGATACCGTTTTCAAGGAGTTTTGCGCCGTGTTCGTTGAAAAGTTTGATGAGATCCTTGAACTTGTCTGCGCTCTGGATGTAATCGATAGGAGGCGCACCGAGAGCGACAAAATCGCACTCAAGAGTGTGCATTTTGTCAATGAGCGGCTGTAAATCGCCGTTGATCATGTGTATGGATTCATGAGTTGCACAACAGAAAAGGTTGTGTTTATCGAGCTGTTTTTTGATAATTTCAGCATCGAGAGGAACTGCGGAAACCTGAACTGCTTTGTACCCGATTTCACAGAGTTTGTCCAAGGTGGAATCCAAATCACTTTCAGTTTTGCAGTAATCACGCAAATTATAGAGAGTGACGGCGATCTGACTGTCTGGAAGATTCATTTTATTTACCACAATCTTTCTTTATTTCATTGAGCATTTTTTCAAAACGGCGGCCATATTCAACGTAACTTGAATATTTTACTTCTTCAAGAGAAGTGCTGTTTTCGGCGGCATCGTGGAAAACGGCTGCAACATGGGGTTCCATTGAGAAACCGCCGTCATAACCGTTCCGGATCAAATCGTACAAGACTGCACGGACATCACCGCTGCCGTCACCGGCCCAGCAATATTTGCAGGATGGCCGGGTGATTCCGTCTTCAGTGGGAAGAGCTGTACCGTCTTTGATATGGACATAAGAGATGAACTCTTTGACATAGTGATAAAATTCCCATGTTGACTGCAGTGCATATGGGAAATTGCCGATACGGCGGTAATTGAAAACAGGATTTCCTGTATCAAAAATGAGGGTGAAAGCATCTTTTTTATTGATATTGTCAATAAGTTTCAAAGTATGCTGATATGACAATCCGCCGTAATTCATGCAGTTTTCATGACCGTAAACAATTCCGTTGTCAGCGCAAATATCAACGAGTTCATTGACTTTGCTGAAAATGATTTTTTCAAGTTCGGGATTATCGGGCGCTTCTTCTGTGACCATTTTGAAACTCATCCCCCGGAGCAGTTTGATATTGAGTTTATGCATGCGGGGGATAGCAGCAAAGAGAAGTTTTTTGCTGTTTTCAAAATCTTCTTCACTGCGCGGGTGCATACCCCAGTTGGCAATGCTGCTGCCGTAACAGTTGATGGCAATTCCTGCATTGTCGAGTTTTTCGCAAAGTGTATCGAACTCTGCATCAGTAAGGGTGGAAAGATTTTTTCCGTCAATATTTCTGGTTTCGATATATTTCCATCCCAATTCTTTTGTAGCTTTGATCTGAATATCCAGAGAGCTGCCTGCCTCATCGGCAAAACCGGTTAAAAACATCAGTATACCTCCGTATTAAAATGATTTTGACATATCTGCTGCATCAGCTTGTACTGAAGCTGTTTTTGCCTGATAACGGCTGGTTGCAACAAGTTTTTCAAGTTCAGCGGCATATTCATCTGCATCCATGGGGAGAGTGACAACTTTGTTTTTCAACCCTGCAAGGAGCATGGAGTTGCCGAGTTCAAGACCGCGGATACCTTCAGCCATGGGGGCAATCAAAGGAGTATCTTTGAGAATTGCATTGGCAACGTTTTCGATGACGTTGCGGTGCTGATGAGTATCTCCGTTGTAGGGTATTTCGCAAATCCAGTTATCGGAAATTCCGAAAACTTTTTTGGTTGTTTTGATAAATTCAGTAGTTTCGATTTCATTGCGGATAAAGAGTAATTTGCCGCCTTCAAAGGTGAGTTTTCCTTTTTCTGCAGTGATTTCCAGACGGTTTGTTCCGGGCATTTCACCGGTGGAGGCAATGAAGTTGCCGACGGTGCCATTGGCATATTCCATATAAACATTGACTTCATCTTCAACTTCAACATCATGATATTTACCGAATTTGACGACGCCTCTGACAGTTTCCGGCAGACCGAAAAGCCACTGCCACAAGTCGAGCTGATGCGGGCATTGATTGAGCAGGACACCGCCGCCTTCGCCTCTCCAGCTGGCGCGCCAGTCGCCGGAATCATAATAAGTTTGAGAGCGGAACCAGTCGGTGATGACCCAGTTGATACGGTTGATTTTGCCGAGTTCGCCGCTTTCGATGAGTTGTTTGATTTTTTTGTGAGCGGGGAGTGTGCGCTGATTGAACATGAGGGACTGTTTGAGTTCGGGGTGTTTTGCGCCTTCAGCGATCATGCGTTCAGCCTCTTTTTTGTGAACGGCGATGGGTTTTTCAACGATAATATGTTTGCCGGATTGCATAGCTTTGATTGCAAGATCGGGATGGAAGTAATGGGGAACGGCGATAATGACAGCTTCAATATCTGCTTCTTTGAGGAAGGTATCAACATCGGTGAAACATTTGATTTTTTCACGGATTTCAGGTTTGATACGGTCAAATGCTTTTGGATTGATGTCGCATACTGCGGTAAGTTTTGCATTTGTGAGTTCACTTATGAAATTGGTATGGGCAGAACCCATATTTCCGATACCGATAATACCGAATTTTACAAAATCCATATTCAATTCTCCTTAATTAAAGTTTCCGGTTTTTGAATAATATAATACCCGAAAACATCTTTTCCATACAAGATATTATTTTTTTTTCAAAAAAGTTGTATTCTATTCCTGTAAAAAATATAACTTTCTTTATATTTTGTAGTGAATATTCCTTGCAAAGTTGTATTCTTGTATTATTTTAAATGGCAGGAGTTTTTTATTATGATAACTAAGACATCTGTGGTTGAAAGATTTATCGTAAATGAGATAGAAAACGGAAATTTTTCTGTCGGAAGCAAGATACCGTCAAGGTCTGCTCTCGGAAAACGTTTCCGCTGTTCCCGTACAGTTGTTGAAAAGGCAATGGATAATTTGAAAAAATCCGGTTATGTTGCCGGAAGCAAGGGCAGCGGAACGTATGTTATTGCCGATCATATTCAATCCGGCAAAATAAAACATCTTAAAATATTATCTGATTTCAATATTACAGCGGAAAATATTTCCTGTTTGCCGGATTTTAATTTTGACGATTTGAATATAGCCGTGGAGTGGATACCACTTGAACGGGCGGCAGTGAATTTTGAGAAGCTGTGTGAGATCGGTACTGCTGTCATTGCCATGCGCCCGGGAATTTCACAGATATTCATGCTTGAACGTCTGCGCAAACGTAATATTCCGGTTCTTTTGCTTAATCGTGATTATGATGGTTTTGATTATATTATGACGGACCCGCATGCGAGCATACGTGAGGGAGTGTCGTGGCTGTTGATAGAGGGAGGGCGTGATATAGCTTTTGTCTCTCATCGTCCGACAGTGAAAAGACCTTATATTGCGGAACGGATTTTATCATTTTATGAATCGGCGATTGAGCTGGGAGCCCATCTTAATTCAGAATGGTGCATCAGCAAAAATATTGATAGTTTTACAGAAGACATTGCAGATATTGGCAGACGGTTATTCGGAGCGCCCCGCCATCCCGGCGGAATATTTATTCTGGATATAGATTTGGTTTTGCCGGTTGTAAATTGCGGTCAGGGATATGGTTTTACTCCCGGCAGAGATTATAAATTGCTGACTTTTGACAATATTCCCGAACTCGAAAAAAGACCGGGTATCGCGATGATGAAACAGCCTGATTTATTATATGAAAGAGAGATCCGGCGCTGGCTGAATTCTGTTTATAACAACCGGCCTTTCAAATCATCATTGAAGACAGAATTGAATGTTTCTCCGGAAGATATTTAATTCAGGGGTTATTGAATTACTTTTGAAATTACCTCTATTCAGAAAAATTTTTCTTTCTGCCAAAGATCCATGCTCCGACCAATGCGGTAAATGGTGCAACCAGAACCAGTCCGAAACTGCCGACCAGAGTTTTTACCACTTCAGAAGCGACGTGTGGATTATTTATGAAATCGATCGGATTTGTGCCTTGTGCTGCAAACATCATCATCAATGTCAGATAACCTCCGGAATAGGCGAGCAGCAGAGTTGTGGTCATTGTGCCGACAACACTTCTGCCTATGCGTATGCCGGATAGGAATAATTCTTTGAATTTCAATGTCCGGTTATTGTTGGAAACCTCTTCAATACCGCTTGAAATATCCATAGCAAGATCCATTACTGCTCCTGATGAGGCAAGAAAAATTGCTCCGATATAAATATCAGACAAACTTAAATATCCATATCCTGAATTAAGCAGTGATTGTGCATAAGGCATTACGGCTCCGTTGATTTTGAAAAGCGTAGAGAAAAACCAACCTGTTATTGCTGCCGCCAGAACTCCGAGCAGTGACCCGGCAAGTGCTGAAATACCTTTGGCAGTAAGTCCGGCAACCAGAAAAATAATTACTATTGACAGCAGAATAACTGCCGCAAAAGAAATGAAAACCGCATTGAAGCCCTGAAGTGTCAGAGGAATTACAAGTTTCCAGATCACCAGACAGCTGAAAACAAATGATAATAACGCTGAAAAACCGGTATATCCCCCGAAAATAAGCAATAATAATGCAAAAAGTCCGAAAAGCAGCAGGGTGTGATTTATTCTGTAATAATCCTGAGCATTTACTGTGTCAGAAGAAGGATCGGCATTGTGCATTATCCCGGCAAGTATAATATCTCCGGGCTTGAAAATTTTATCAAGTTCCATTTGAGCCCGCAGTTCATTGTTGGCTTGAAAAATTTTTCCTTTATGTTTGCCGGAAAGAATTTTTATCTGAAGCTGTTGAGAGCCTCTGAGCAATGGGAAAAGTCCTTCGATAGTACTGTTGTCAACAGCAAGGACAAGAGCTTTTTCCTTTGTTCCCTCCGAACTGTCCGGTGGCGGCATCAGATTGATAAAATACAATAAAACTGATGCCGCCAGCATAACAGCGACCATAATACTATCACGTGAAGACGGAAGGAATTTTTTCAATAAATTCAGCATCAGCGGACTGCTTGTTTCAGAAATTTGGCAATGTCAGTATTGTCAATCATGCCGGAGAAAGTTTCGCTGTTTTTGCCCCATGCTGTTGTCAGAACCGGCAGTGCAGTATGCGCACCGGTGGTCCAAGCCAGAGAGCATTTGTTATCAAAAATTTTTATAACTTCAGCAGTAAGGATTCTGCCGGCTTTGTATTTGCCGTTCGGGAACTGGATATTGAATGCATTTTTGAGACGGTCGACTTCATTTTTGGAAAGCACCATGTGTTTATCTGCATCGGCTTTGTTTTCGGGGAAAATCAGACCGAAATTTTCAGTAATGAGTGATTTTATATCATCAAAAGCAACTTTCTCTTTTGAGGCAAAAGCGGCGATTTTATTGTAAAAAACATCTTGTGAACATTTCTGATATTTGATATTCTGAATGTATGATGAATATGCAGTACCGGCAAAACCGAGAGTAAAACCGCCGGTTTCATGGTCACCGGTGACAACAATGAGAGTTTCTGACGGGTGTTTTTTTGCAAATTCGTATGCAATTTTGACCGCGTTATCAAAATCAATAGTTTCAATGATGTTGGTTCCTGCATCATTGCCGTGACCGCTGTAATCTATTTTACCGCCTTCTGCCATGATGAAAAATCCCTTTTCATTATCCAGACGTTTGATTGCATCTGCGACAAAATCGGCAAGAGCCATATCATTTTCTGTACGGTCGATGGCATAAGGCATCTGTCCTGCATATCCTGCGGCAAGGACTTTTTTTGCATTGGCGGGAATTGCTTTTATTGCATTTTTGCCTTGAGCAACAGTATATCCGGCTTTTTGGGCGAGTTCATAAATATTGCCTTTATATGCTTTATTTTTAGTATCGTTATATTTTGCAACACCGCCGCCACCAAAGTATTCAAAATTAGAGTTTATGAGGTCAAGAGCAATATTGTAATAGTTGCCGCGGGAGGTATTGTGTGCATAAAAAGAAGCAGGAGTTGCGTGATTGATGGTTACAGTAGTTATAATGCCGACTTTTCTGCCGGATTTATGAGCAACTTCTGCAACTGATTCAAGTTTGCGTTTGCGGTCTGAAGCGATACCGATAGCACCGTTATAAGTTTTTTCACCGCATGCGATGGCAGTACCGCTGGCGGCAGAATCAGTAATAAAAGAGTTGGCAGAACTTGTTTTGGTTACAGCCTGATGCGGCATGGAATTGATAAAAAGTTTACCATTGCCGTTTTTCATACTGAATTCTTCAGCTGCCATGCGTTGGGGAATGGACATGCCGTCACCGATGAAGAGGAAGACATATTTTACAGGTTTGAGATTGGAAAAATTCTGCGCTGTTTTTATATTTTCCGGCTGACCGGAAGCCATGGCAAAAATCTGCAAAGTAAATGTTGCAAGAAAAACGACAAATAAATTTTTAAAAATTTTCTTCATGATAAAAACTCCTTGAATTAATGTTGCGTTAATATACAACAGTATTACTATTATTCAAATGCTTTAGTAATATTTTGTAAAAATTATAAAATATATTTTAAGTACTTGCAATTTTACATACTGAAATTATATTGAAGCATTGCAAGGATTTTTCCCTTACATATTTTATAAACGGACACACCACAATAAAAAAGAAAGGAATTTTTTATGTTGAAAATTTACACACAGGCTTTCATGAAGGCTTTTGACTTCACCGGCAGAGCAACCCGCAAGGAGTTCTGGGTATTCACAATTACAGCGTACATTCTGGTCATTCTTCTCGGCATTTTTACCGCAATGTGTACCTCCATAGAAAACATATCTGAAACGGCAGTATTTTTTGTCAATACATTGTCAATACTGCTCTCAATAATATTGATATTTCCAAGTATAGCTCTTGCTGTACGCCGTCTGCATGATGTAGGTCTTTCCGGATTCTGGCTGTTGTATCTCAATCCGGCAGGACTGGCGGTTGTTTTCGTGGTATATCTGCTTGCTCTGGACAACAGTGTTGACAATATCATTGAGCGTGTAAAAAATACCGGTTCCGTCTGGGTTGGCTGGATTCTTGCTATTCCGGCATGGATTCTGGGCGCGACGGCTGCACTTTTCCTGCTGACTCTCTACAAGGGCAAAAAAGAAGATAATGAATACGGTCCCAACCCGTATGTTTGATTTCTGAATATACAAATTCACAACTTATACTGCAAAAACTGTTGATACAAATGTATCAGCAGTTTTTTTATATGGAAAAACTTGAAAAAACCGCAAAAAGATGTATATTAATAATTCATATTTTTATTTAAAATACATAAGGAAAATATATACATGTTAAGTGCAGCAAATGTTACTATGCGTTTTGGTCAGAAAACGCTTTTTGAAAATGTTTCAGTCAAATTCAATGAGGGATGCCGGTATGGGTTGATCGGTGCAAACGGTGCCGGAAAATCAACTTTTATGAAAATTCTTACCGGAGAACTTGCTCCGACTTTCGGTGAAATTGCAGTCGATCAGGATAAACAAATCGGTTATTTGAAACAGGACCATTATGAATTTGACGAGTTCCCGATCATTGATGTAGTCTGTATGGGCAATGAAAAACTCTGGAGTCTGCACAAAGAACGTGAATATTTGTACTCAAAAGCTGATCTTACTCCCGAAGAGGATGACCGTGCAAATGATATTGAAGAACTTTTCGGTGATGCCGGAGGTTATACTATGGAAGCTGATGCGGCAAAACTGCTGGTCGGTTTGGGTATCCCTGAAGATAAGCATTTTGAACCGTTGTCATCACTTACCGGAGGATTCAAACTCCGTGTATTGCTGGCACAGGTATTGTTTTTCAATCCTGATATTCTGCTGCTTGACGAACCTACAAACCATTTGGATATTGCAAGTATTGACTGGTTGTGCGGATTTTTGTGCAATCACAAGGGAACTCTCATTGTCATCTCCCACAACCGTTATTTTCTGAATCAGGTTTGCACTCATATCGCCGACCTTGATTACCAGGAAATCCGTCAGTTCACCGGCAATTATGATGAGTTTATGACTGCAAACGCCATCGCTCTGGAAAATATCCGCCGCGAAAATCAGAAAAAAGAAGAGCGTATTGCCGATTTGAAAGAATTTATCAACCGTTTCGGAGCAAATGCTTCAAAGGCCCGTCAGGCGACCAGCCGTCAGAAAGAGTTGGATAAAATTCAGCTTCAGGAAATCAAACCGAGTTCCCGTGTTTCTCCATACATACGTTTTAATACAGAGTTGCGGCTTGGAACTAAAGTTATCGAGGCTGAAGCCGTTGCAAAAGAATATGATGTTAAATTATTTAAGGATTTCAAATTCACCGCAGGGCCTGAAGAACGCATTGCAATTATCGGGACAAATGGTGTCGGCAAAACCACTCTGCTCAAAATCCTGACCGGAATGATTGAACCTGATAATGGCAATGTCATTCTTGGCGAAACGGTAAAAATCAGCTATTTCCCGCAGGATGCCGCTGAAATATTGAATATGGAAGATAAAGCTATTGACTGGCTTGCACGTTTCAGCCCGGAAGAGGGGATGAGTGAAACTGAACTCCGTTCTTTTATGGGGAAAATGCTTTTTTCCGGTGACTCCGTTTACAAACAGGTAAAAGTTCTCTCCGGCGGAGAAAAAGCCAGACTTATCATCGCTAAAATGATGCTCGAAAGCGGCAACGTACTCGTCCTTGATGAACCGACAAACCACCTCGACCTCGAATCTATTGAAGCTTTGAATTATGCTTTGACTTTATACAAAAATACCATTCTTTTTGTCAGTCATGACCGTGAGTTTATCAGCAGTCTTGCTACCCGGATCATAGAAATTGATAATGGTAAAATTACTGATTTCCCCGGTACTCTTGCGGAATTTGAAGATATGAAAAAATCAAGAGCTAAAAAGAAGTGATGTTTCTTGGCTTTCTTTTTCATGATAACGGCTGTTCGACTGAATTTAAGGTAAAATAGAGAAGCTGTATTGCCTGTTTTTTGGCAGAAAATATCTTCTGTTCGATTTTTTGTAACGTTGATGTGAAGCTGAGTCTCAGATTTACCTCTGCAATAACAGGGCAGGGGGCTCGTCACATTACTCATTTTTTTACTTTTTTTTTGTAAAAAGTGAAAAAATATACTTGACATGCTCATTTTGAACTGCTATATTGCTGTGAAGTATAATATATTAACAAAAAATCCCCAAAAAGGAGGTACTTTATGGCTTATTACTATTTCGACTCTGAAGATCACATTGCAACAGTGCATAATGCAGACGTTTATTTGCTTGCCAATGTCGGCAATTATCATGACTTCAACGGTGAAGTTATACAAACATTCAAAGGTTTTTATCTTACTGCTGATAAAACTTTTACTATCGGCGGCAATTACGGAAACAACTGGAATATTTATCAGAAACAATCCCTGAGAGCCAACAAAAGCAACCAGATTTTCGCCGCTGTTTCTTTCAATGGCAACGGCGAACTCAATCTCTCTTCTCAAATCGGCGCTCCCGATGGCAAAAAACATGACGACCGCAATATAAAAATCAATGCTTACAACTTCCTTTCCAACGATCTTCAAGGGAAAAATAATATAAGTGAATGGGAGCATTATAAAGCAAGTGATGGTGCATTGGATTCATCTTTTACAATTAACGGAAAATCTATTGAATTGACCCTCGGGTCTGAAGTAAACGAAAACAAGGACTATAATACTTCCGTAAATATATCGAGTTGCCGGGTGAAAAGGTTCTGCCCGTGTGTATTAAAAACAC
>JAFVPG010000240.1 GCA_017505415.1 Lentisphaeria bacterium
AGCGGTTACGAGCGAAGCGAAGTAAGCGATGGCAAGAAATTGCCGAGCAGCGAGGTTAACCGAAGCGAGCCTCCCCGGCGTAGGCGAGCGAAGCGAGTCCGATGAGGGGCGAGCCGCCTTAAGCGGCGAAGGGTAAGCCATCTGCGAAAATATTGTAAATAATCGCAGATGGCGCCGTAACTGCATCGGGCTTCAAACAACGGAAGAATTTGAAAGGAGAAAATTTTTTCTTTGTTACTTTCTTTTGATGCAAAAGAAAGTAAATGAAATAAGGTTTGACGTGTTATATAAGCAACACATAAATAATTTCAACCCCTTTTAACGAAAGGATAAAAAATGAAAAACAACCTCAAACAAGATAACAGAATACACATTATCGGAAGTTGCTTTACTTTGATTGAACTTCTCGTAGTAATCGCAATCATTGCCATTCTTGCCGGTATGCTTCTTCCCGCCTTGAACAGCGCCAGGGCAAGAGCAAGAGCTGCGAATTGCATCAATAATTGCAAGCAAATCGGGATGGGACTTCTTATGTACGGAGATGCATATGAATATATGATACCTCCTCATTATGCGGTAAATCCCAAATATACTCAGGAAAATATCTCATGGGCAGGTATTCTGTGGATGGAAAATTTTATTGAAGATAAAACTATGCTTTGTCCTGAAGCAAGAAGCAAACAGATTTTTACAGAATACAGAATGTCTAACAAAGGATGTCAAGATTATTCTTATCACGTACCTTATGGTATCAACCGCATGGTAACCCTTTCTGATACAAGACAATATAAACTTGACAAATTAACAAATCCTTCAGAAGCAATGATATTTGCTGATAGTGCAGATTCAAAAGACACAAAAAATAATCAAGGTTTTTATATTGTTGCTCAAGGCTGGGGAACAGTTACAAAAGACAGTATGGGCTCAATCGCAAGCAGACATTCAGGAGCCGCCAATTTTGTCTATTTTGATGGTCATGCCGGGACGATTATGACAAAATGCAAAATCGCCCCCAACACCTATACAGAATCAATGAATCCATATAATCAGGGAATCCCGGTTTATGCCGGAACTTCCAGATTTTGGTGTGTAAAATAACATAATTATGAGGTTTATATGAATTACTTTAATTATATAATGGTATTCGCCGCTCTTTCAATGTCATCTCTTTTGGCTGCAACTCCAACTCTGGAAATCGTCGGAGACAAAGTTCAGGATGTCACCGTAGACGGAAAAATATACAAATTTGACGGAGAAATAAAAGAGATAGCCGGAGCTAAAGTTATGGCTTTCGGAGCAAAACCGCTCTCTGTCCCGGCTAAAACTCTCGTCGGCGAAAAAGGTACTATCGTTTTTGATTATGCAATCAATACCAAAAATTCAAAAAGTGCCGCACGTCCCCTCGTCTGCCTCCGTCTTGACGGTCCAAAACAGATTGCATTTTTCACATTTCATGGCAATCCGGTAATTCAGCTCCGCTTCGGCAATCCCGTTTTCGCAGATAAAAAAATCAAACTTACCGCAAACAAAATTTATCAGTCAGCAGTAACTTGGGACGGCGAAAAAATCGCTTTTTATCTCGATGGAAAATTGCTCAAAGAGATGAAACAGCCCGTTGCCGTCAATCCCAAATATATTGCCAATTTGACTGTCGGACCTTTCAGAGACCAGTACTTTGTGACTCCGGTATGGGATAATGACTGCTTCATGAAACGCCTGCGTGTTTACAATGAAGCTCTTTCTGCAAAAGATATTGCAAATTTGAAATAAAATAGATAAATTTGAGGTAAAAATGAAGTTTTCAACAGTAATTTGCGCACTCCTTGTGTCTTTTTCCCTGATGGCAAAAGATGCAGCATTGTCGCTTGATTTCAGCAAAAAACAGACGCTGAATGTCAATGGTAAGAATATAACCTTTGATGGCGAAATCATTGAATTTGACGGTCAGAAACTTATGGCTTTCGGCGAAAAAGTTTACAGTTTTCCTGCAAAAGGATTAGTCGGGTCCCAAGGCTCTATTGTTTTTGAATTCGCTCTTGCCCCAAAAATGAAACAGTCAAAAAGCGCCGCCCGCCCTCTCCTCGTTATCCGCGCCAACGGCCGTGAAGAAATCGGTTTTTATTCCTTTTCAAAAAACACTGTTCTTCAATACCGCTTTGCCAACGCCAGAAAAAATTTCTATGGCGGGTCAAAAAAACTCCCCGGCGGCAAAGTTTTCCACGGTGTTATGACATGGGACGGCGACAAAATCCGCTGTTATCTCAACGGTATTCTGATAAAAGAAAATAATCAGGTTTTCAAAGTTCCTGCCAACATGTTTTCTGTCAATATCGGACCGCACAGCGACAATTATTACAAAACTCATCCATGGCCCAATGATACCTATATCAAAAGTCTGCGTCTGTATAACCGCCCACTCTCCAATGCAGAAATCGCTGAACTTGCAAATATTAAAACCAATCCCATCCATAAACGTTATCAGCGTGTGATCATTGCTCCGCAGCGCACCGAAAATATCAAAGGCACTTCATACGTTTCAATCATCCCCCTGCGCAACGGTGAAAAAAACTGGGAACTTCCTCCCAACAACGCCTGTTTCTCATACGATGACAAAAATCTTTATGTGGATTTCAATACCATCTTCCCTCCGAAAACTTCAATTCTCAAAGGTCACTCTGCCAATGACAAAGAATCCGGAGTCTGGGGTCACGAATCTTTTGAACTTCACCTGCGCCACAGCGGCAAAATGTATTACTTTGCCGGTACCGTCAACGGCGGAAAAAATGAGTCTCTCAAAAATGTTGCAAATTTCAATCCCGATTGGAATTACAAATCTCATATCGGCATGCAGATTGACGATACTTTTCTCTGGGAAGGCAAAGTCGCTATCCCGTGGAAAGCCATCGGTCTCAATGCGCCCCCGAAAGAACTTAAAATGAACTTCTGCCGCAGTTTCTTCAACTCTGCAATAACTGCGCCGACCGACCTTGCTCAACAGCTGAAAAAAGGTTACTGGGCGGAAGATGAATATTTTTTCAATCTCAAATTTGAAAAAAATGTTCCGTCAATGCGTGTGATTTCACGCGGCAATCCCTCTTTCGGCAATCTGGAACAGACTTTTGAATTTATCTCTCCTGTCGATTGCAAAGCCAAATTTTATATCATTCAGGAAAGCAATTCCGGCTTGCTTACTCCGCAAAATCTGACTGCGCTGACTCTTGATCTCAAAGCAAATGTTCCGCTTCAGAAAAAAATCCAGACTCCGCTCACAATGCTGCAAGCCGACCGTCTGGTTTACCGCCTTGCTTCACATAATGACCAAAAAATATTCTTCCAGCAGGATGTTCCATTGAAAATATCTGCTGAATATCTCAGTGTAACTCCACTTTATTACGCAGACAAATTAAATGCCGCAATCAAAACTGCCATTTTGAAATCAAAATTCGGCAATGCAAAATTGACTTTGCGCATGATTGCTCCTGACAAAAAAGTTATTTTTCAAACTTCCGATATCAAAGATAATGTTGCAATTCCTTTTGCAAAAAATTATGCCAAAGGTTCATATATCGTTGAAATCGTTGATGCAAAAAATAAACTTATATCCGGACGCTCTCTCTTCTTCCCCGGTTACGGCGAATGGAACGATCTCAAATTTGATATGACACGTATTCTGCCGCCCTATCAGCCAATGAGTTATGACCGCGGCAAAAATTTCACTGCAAAAGTCGTCAACCGTGATTATGTCTGGGCAAATGACTGTCTCATGCCCATCAGCATTACTTCCAAAGGCGAAAAAATAATAAATTCTGCCGATTTCATCGTCAATAACAAAGCTGTCAAAGGTTCTTTCAAAGTAAATTCAACTTTGAAACACCGTGCAGAATTCAAAGCCCAAAGCAGCAATTCCGACTGCCGCATTGACTCTGACGGCTGGCTTGAATTTGACGGTGTTCAGCACAATATTGTCAAATTTACCGCCATCAAAAATATTAAAAATTTACAGCTGCGTATTTCCATGCCTGCTAAATTTGCCAAGTATCTTCATACTTCTGCATGCGGCTGGAGCAGCAAGATAACCACCGCAATCAGCAGCGGCAAAACTGCATTCAAATATTATCCTGTGACCTTCATCGGCAATGAAGAAAAAGGTCTCTGTTTCTTTGCTGAAAGCAACCGCGCATGGACTCCTGTTGCCAAACCTTTTGTTATCAGCAAAAACGATAAAGAAGCAGTACTTACCATCACCATTGCCGAAAATCTCAAAGCCGGTCAGAAAATCACTTTTGATTACGGTCTTATAGGCGCACCGGTCAAACCCATGCACAAACGTTATCCTTTGAATACCGCAAGCTGGGCATGGAGCGCACAGATGAACCGTCCGGGCAAAACTCCGACGGTTTGGAGTGCATATCTAACCAATTTCGGTACACTTGCCGACGTTTTCGCCGACGTTCCCGGCATTGATAATGATTCCATTTTGAAAAAAATCAAAAATGAAGTTGCTCTTTTCAAAGCCAACAACGTCAGACCTTTTACCTACAATCCCTTCTATACCTCTGACGAATACCCGGAAGTTCAGGCTTTCGGCAATGAATGGGAAACCATTCCCCGTCAGGTCTGGACAGGCACACGCAAGAATAAAACTCATACGCTGTTTCTGCTCTGTCCGAATTCAAAAGGTGCTGATTTTTTCCTCTGGCGCGTAAAGAATTTTATAGAAAAAACTAAAGTCAACGGTATCAATTTTGACTTCGGTATCGTGCCGAGCTGCGACAACAACCATCACGGCTGTTACGGCAGCACTCCGCTCATCGCCTACCGCAATTTCCTCCGCAAACTGGCTATGATACTCATTGACAACGGCGCAGGTGAAGATTATGTGATTCACATCCACAACACCAGTTCAGTTCAGCTGCCTGCTTATACTTTTGCAACTCATCTCTTCAACGGCGAACATATCCGCCAGCAGTCAAGTACGCTTATGCATAACGGCAAGGACATTCTTGACAGCTATCCGCTTGCCATGTTTGCTTCTGAATTGAGTTCTCTGCCTTTCGGTATTTACAATGCCGTTTACCAGTCAAACGATGTTCTGACCAAGCAGTATGGCGGCGGCAAAGAAGATCCCGAACTTTACAAACTCCGCATAACCCGTGCATTTTTGAGCGGTACATTGCTGCACAATACCATCAACGCCACCAACCGCTGCCACTTCGGTATCTTTGATAAAATCGTCCGTATCTACGACAAATTCAATGTGCCTGCATCTGAATTTATCGGCTACTGGGATGAACGCGGCGCAGCAAAAGTCACCATTGGTGAAGGCGTTTATGCAAGTTTGTACAAACATCCGACCGGAAATAAACTCCTTGCTGTCATTTCTCATGTCGGCAATAAACGTTTGAATCAGGATGTTACTGTCAAAATCAATCCTGCGGCGTTGAAAATGAAAAATTTTAAATCAGCCAAAGAACTTATGGAAGCTGACGACCCCGAATATGCGGAACTTTTCAAGAGACGCAATGAACTCAAAATCCCCCATCACCGCAATCCGCTCAAATGGCAGAATCCGGGTATCAAACTTCTTGATTTCAAAGACAATACAATCAAACTTCATCTGCCCGCCCACTCATTTGCACTGGTCGAGCTGCAATAAACATATACAGAAAAAAAGAAAGGATAAAATCTGAAATTGCTATAATATTGATTATTGGAAGTTATTCAGGGAAGCGGAAAAACTTTTTTCTTGATTAAAAGCAAAAAAGATTTTTCCGCCTCCCTAAGACCCTCCACCTTTTCAAAAAAGAAAAGGGTACTTTTTGAATAAAGTATATAAGCTCTCTCGGAGTAAGTAAAGCGCGGTCAGCGCCGCGAGGTCTGAAGCGGTTACGAGCGAAGCGAAGTAAGCGATGGCAAGAAATTGCCGAGCAGCGAGGTTAACCGAAGCGAGCCTC
>JAFVPG010000026.1 GCA_017505415.1 Lentisphaeria bacterium
AATAAATATCCGTCATTTTTCAAAAATCCTTAACATTTTATATAATTTAGCTTGCATATTTAAAAATATCAAGTAATTTATAACATTTTTTATCTCAAAAACGCAATTTTTTTTAACGGAAAGCGAAAATGAAAGAAAAAGCATGCTTTTTAGACCGTGACGGCACATTGAATGTCGAAGTGAATTATCTTCATGAGCCGGAGAAACTCATCCTTGAAAAAAACGTTCCCGAAGCATTGCAGCTTCTCCGGGACAACGGTTTTAAACTCGTCGTCATCACCAATCAGGCAGGCGTTGCCAGAGGCATGTATGAAGAAAAAGATATTATCGCCGTCCACGAAAAAATGCAGGAACTGCTCACTCCGTACAATGTAAAAATAGATAAATTTTATTACTGCATGCACCATCCGGAGTTCAATGGAGAATGCGACTGCCGCAAACCCGGGACTGCCCTCTTCAAACAGGCTGCAGAAGATTTGAACATCGATCTTGAACAATCTTTCATGATCGGCGACAGACTGTCTGATATTGAGGCGGGAGAAAACGCCAAATGCCGCAAAACTTATCTGCTGAAATCCGGCTATGGAATAAAAACCATTCTTGCAAATCCCGACCGTCCTTTCAATATCGCAGAAGACATTCTCGAAGCAGCCCGAAAAATAGTAAACGCTTAACGCAACCTGTCTCAAAAAATAACGCTCTGTTCCCATTGTGGGGAGATATAGGAACATAGCCTTCCGAAAAGAAAAGAGTATTTGTTTATGTTTTATGTAAGCTCTGTCATGTGCGGCAGAACTTTTTTATTTTGCTGCAACAGATGCTTGTAACTGGAGAAATGAATCTGATGCAAAGTTTGTAAAAGGCAGGCGAGCAATAGATTATATTTTTTTCTTATGAATTTCATATTTTGAGATTGAAAAAATATAATATAAGTGTATTATATTATGTTGTTAAAATAGGAGAGATTTATGGAAAAAGCTTCTGTTTTTGAGTATGCAAAATGTATATCGAATAAAAAACAGATATGCAAAATATCCTGCCATAAGTTTCCCGCCGGAGAGCGTACCCGTTTGCATAAGCATGATTTTGCAGAATTGTTCTGGGGTGTAGAGGGCACGGGGATACATTATATTAATGGCAGGCAAAAAGTTATCGGTACAGGTATGCTTTATCTGCTGCGTCACGGAGATGTACATTCTGTAATAGCTTCAAATGACAGGAGTTATGCTTTTAATAATCTTATGTTTCCATGGAAGTTGATTGAAGATATGCGTGACCGTTATGAGTCGCCGATTCTTGCAGCATGGTGTTGTAATGATCCTGAAAAACCTCTTGAAATTCCTTTGACTCCGGTTTTGCAGGCTCAAATCAATTTAGCATTGTCGGATATTTTTATGCATCTCAATGAGCGTTTGCCGGTGGAATATTTTTTGATTCATCTTATTTATGAACTTGAAAAACAGCAAAATATCGTAATGCTTAATGCTCCGGCATGGCTGATTCAGCTTTGCAGAGAGATTGAGAAGCCTCAGAATTTCCGTCAGGGGACTAAAATATTTGTAAAACTTTCCGGATATTCATACGAACATGTATCACGTAAAATCAAGGAATATCTTGGGAAAACACCTTCGGAACTCCTTAATAATGCGAGACTTAATTATGCTGCTGCTCAACTTGTTTCAGGCGCGGGGAGATAAATGATATTGCATTGTATTGCGGCTTTGAAAGTTTGAGTTATTTTTATGCTCTGTTCCGTAAAAAATTTAATATATCTCCACGTCAATACCGCATAAAAAATCGCTTGTATTAATTGTGAGAATATCAAAATAGAGCAAAAAAAATCATTTTAAAAGGAAGAAAAAATTTTATCTCAGTATTATATTAACCGGTGAAGAATAATTCCTTGTATTAATTCTGCAAGTAAATTATTTCATTTAACCGTTTTAATTTAAGAAAGGATAAAAAATGAAAAAAACATTCACTTTGATTGAATTACTGGTTGTTATTGCCATCATCGCAATTCTTGCAGGAATGCTTCTGCCGGCATTGAACAAGGCAAGGGAACGCAGTCGTAATGCTGCATGCAAAAGTAATTTGAAACAAATCGGACTTTGTTCTGCAATATATATGAATGATTTTAATGGATTCATGCCGCTCGGTTCAAAAAGTGACAGCTCTCCGTGGCGCATTATGATTGAAAACGGATATTTTGATAATCTCAATCTTTGGGATTGTCCCGGAGATATAACCCGTACTTATGATGTGACTCCTGGAGGATATTATTCTTACAGTTGGACAAAGTATAATGGAGCATATCGCAACCGCAGCTATGCCTTTCAACGGGAACTTGGATATTTTTACTGGGGAACTAAATTTTATAAGCCGATAAGTTTGCCAAAAGCGGAAAATATAAGTTCAATCCCGCTTATTTTTGACTATGAGGCAGAGGGAAAATCTCAGGGATTTTATTATGGTTATGACTGGGTTTCCAATGACAACAGGCCTTTGAACGGAAATCATCATGCAGGATATGTCAATGTTCTGGCTGGAGATTTCAGCGTCGGTCAGGAAAAAGGAGTGGATTATATCAAGGAAGATATATCAAAATATTCTTTTCCTGAGCCTGAATATATAGAATATTAATGAAGGGATTTTATGAAAAAAATTTTTAATTTTCTGATAGTTTTTTCTTTTTTGTCTGTTATGCAAATTCAAGCGGCAGATTTGTTGATAAATCTGAAAAGAGCTGAAAAACTTGCAGTTAAAGATGGCAGATTTTCCGGTAAATATTATCGCCATTTCGTTGATGATAAGGATAAATGTGCAGAACTTTCTCTTAATAAAAATGATTTCAAACAGCATAAAAAATTCAAACATATTGCCGGATACAACGGAAGTTATTCATTCATGCTGAGTGTGCCTGGTATGTTGGATGAGGTTGCAGTTGAAACACTTATCACAAATTTTGCTGATTCAAAAGAGCGTGTTTTGCAGGTCGAGTATTCTCTTGACGGAGGTAATTTCAGCAAATTGCCGCCGGTTGTGATGAAGGGGGGTAAAACTCTTTTCAAACAGACTTTCAATTTGCAGAGAAAATATGACCGTATTTATATTCGTTTTCTGAAACAGGAAAAGGACGGCAGAGCAGTCGGCAGCGGTCAATGGATACTTTTTCAGTATATTTCTGCTGAAGTTTCCGGTAAAATCCTAAAGAATGAAATAAAAGTAGAAAGTAAGAATGTACAAAAAGAGAAAAATAAATACCGTTTGAATGAATTTTTCCCTCTCGGTCCGTTCTGGGGTTGGGAACGTACCCGTGATAATGCAGCAATAGCCGGAATGGATTTATGGGATTTTGTTGACTGGCAGTTCAAATTACTTCGTGAAATGGGCTGTAATACTGTCTGGTTTGTTCATTTGAGCGGCGAGGATTTGCATAAAGTTTTGCAACTTGCCGACAAGCATCAGCTCAAAGTTCTGGCTGCAACTTCTCTTTTGAATAATTTTTATTGGGGAATCCCCGGATTGGATAAACTTGATGACATTGCCCGCAAACATGTAGTTGAATACGGAGGTTATTCATCTTTGCTTGGTTATGTTCTTAAAGATGAACCGCTGCTCTGCTCACTTGAAAACTGTTCATATTTTTATGAGGTTCTGAAAAAATTTGATCCTGAACGGGATGCCGTTGCTGTGGTTATGAACCGGCAGTCTCCCACTTTCCTCAAAGAAAGTGTTTTGCCGGTTATATGTACAGATATGTATTACTGGGGATCGGAAGGTTCCACACAAACTCCGAATCATCCTGATATTACACAGTATGAAATTTCCATGGGCTTGCAGAATTATAATCGTTCCGCAGAAATGTACGGCAAAACTCATTGGTTCATGGGACAGATGTTCGGGGATGTATGGGGAAGACATTATATGCGCGATGATTACAGCATTGTTGCAGACAAAGGCTGTTACCTGCATTGGCGCATGCCTACGGAAAATGAAATCAGATGGCAGTTGTGGGAAGCTATACGTCAGGGAAGTAAAGGTCTTTTTATTTATGTAATGCATAATTCGAAGCCGAATACTGTTCCGTTTGATAAAGTAAAACCCGGCAGTGAAGTTGCGAAAATTTACAAAAAACAGGAAGCCCGTGCTAAAATTGCTCTCAGTTGGAACAATGGTCAGAAACTTACTGATGAACAGAAAATTCTGCCTTACAACGGCGGCATGACTTATCCCGGCGGTAAACCTACTCCGCAGATGAAAGTAATGGGAGAAGTTTTCCGTACTCTTGCTCCGCTGACTGATTTGATACTGAAAAAGAAACTTGCCAAATTCCAGACTTTTTTTGCTGATGATGCCAAACTTAATGTCAGGACTTTTGATACCGGCAATGGAAAACGTTACGGTGTTGTCGTGAATCGTGACCTGTATAATAAACGCATGGTCAAAGTTCTTTTGCCGGAAAATGTAACCGGTGTAAAAGATTTGACAAATGGCAGAAAACTTGCAGTCAATAAGAGCCGTAAGGCTTCATTTCAGGAAGTGTCTTTTGAGCTTCTGCCGGGCGGCGGTACAATTCTTGAGGCTGAATTTGCATCTCAATATGTCGGAATGATGGTTTGCCGTGAAACTTTTGATCAGCGCACAATTCATCGTGTACAGATAAATCCCAATGCGGAAATTTTTAATTACGGCAATTTTCATGTAAATTCAAATCGCGCATTGCGTATGAAAGAAAATTCGGATACTCCTGTCTGTGTTCTCAAGAATCTGACTAATAAAAAATCTGCCAATAATACCTTTGCTCTCAATATGAATATGAAAGAGGGAAACGGTACGATTTATTGCATGGTTGAAGGAAAACTTGATTCAGTGAAAATAAAAGCTGTCAATATGTATACTGATGGTGAAAAAACAAATCAGATGCATTTGAGAGATGAAGATTTTAACGGTAAAAAAGATGTTTCAGCTGCACAGAAATCTATCGTTATAGGTGAAAAACTGCTGTCGGAAATGCCGGTGAAAGTTCCTGCCGGAACGACTTCTCTTGAGTTTTTTATCGGTAATACAGATGATTATATTGATGAGATTTATGTTTGGTATGTACCTATTGGAAAATAAAGGATTTTTTATATGAAAAAATTATTGTTTATCGCATTTTGTTGTTCGGTGTTTTCATTGTTTGCTGCACAGAAAAAATCGCTGGTTATAATGATTGACGGCATGCGGGCTGATACAAATATCAATATTGCCATGCCGAATTACAATAATCTGAAAGCTGGAAAATTTGCTGATGGTTACAAAATTGTCTGGGCTGATAATTGCCGTACTGCGCTCGGTGCTCCTGCTGACAGCGCACCCAATCATGTAACTATTGCCACCGGAGTGCATGCATCAAAACATGGTGTGGTAAAAAACGGAACTACTAAAGACGGAAAATATGAAGATTATCCGTTTTATATGTCCCG
>JAFVPG010000241.1 GCA_017505415.1 Lentisphaeria bacterium
TATTGTATCGGTCAGTGTGCCAGTATGGGCGCTGTGCTGTTGTGTGCAGGTGCCAATGGACATCGTTATGCTCTGCCTAACAGCCGCATTATGATTCACAGTGTTTCCAGTGGTACTGAGGGAACAATTCATGATATGAAACGTCATTTTGAGGAAAGTCAGCGTTTGAATGACGTTTTGACGAAATTGATTGCTCATCATTGCGGCAAAACAGAAAAGCAGGTTGCAAAAGACATGGACCGTGATTATTTTCTTTCTGCAGCAGAAGCAGTGGAATACGGTTTGGTTGATCAGGTCGTATCCGGAAAAGGAAAGAAATAAATTATGGCTAACAATAAAAAAGATAATGAATTGCGCTGTGCTTTCTGCGGACGTTCTGCCGGAGCTGATCCGAATCTGGCATTTTTGCAGAGTGGTTTCAGCGGGATGGGTATTTGCAGTGACTGTCTGACTCTCGCATATGAACAGCTTTACGGCGGAGAAGAAGCTGCCGGAGGCAAAAAAAATAAGGCAGTTGACAAGGAATTGCAATCTTTCATTCAGAAACTCAATGTTCCCAATCCCGCTGATATAAAGGCTGAACTCGATAAATTTGTTGTTGGTCAGGAACGCGCCAAAAAAGTTCTTGCGGTTGCAGTTCATAACCATTATAAACGATTGCAGGCATCTTGCGGCAGAATCAAAGATGATGTCGTACTTGATAAAAGTAATGTTTTGCTGCTCGGTCCTACCGGAAGCGGCAAAACTTTGCTTGCCCGTTCTCTGGCAAGGTTGCTGGATGTGCCGTTTTGTATTTGTGATGCGACTACATTGACAGAGGCGGGGTATGTCGGAGAAGATGTTGAGAATATTATTTTGCGCCTTGTTCAGGCGGCAGATTATAATATTGCCAAAGCTCAAGTCGGTATTATCTATGTTGATGAAATAGATAAAATTGCCCGCCGTACCGAAAATGTTTCAATTACCCGTGACGTTTCCGGTGAAGGTGTTCAGCAGGCTTTGCTTAAAATTCTTGAAGGAACAGTTGCCAATGTTCCGCCTAAGGGCGGCAGAAAACATCCTGAACAGGAATTTTTGCAGGTTGATACCAGCAATATTCTTTTTATCTGCGGCGGAGCTTTTGTCGGTTTGGACAAAATAATCCAGCGCCGCTGCAATAAACAGCAGCTCGGTTTCAACAGTGACAAGGCTCAACAGGAAAAAGCCGATGAAAGCAAAAAAATCATGAGTGATGCATTGAGTTATTGTGAACCGGAAGACCTTATCCGTTTCGGACTTATTCCTGAATTTGCAGGACGTCTGCCGATGATAACCAATCTGCAGCAGCTCTCCAAAGAGGATTTGATCCATATTCTGACTGAACCCAAAAATGCCCTTATCAAGCAGTACAAAAAATTGCTTGCGATCGAAGGCATTGAACTTGAATTTGCTCCGGATGCTCTTGAGGCGCTGGCAGAGAAAGCATATTCCAAAGGGACCGGAGCCAGGGGGTTGCGCGCCATTCTTGAAAATCTGATGCTTGACATTATGTATGATGCGCCGTCAGAGAAAAAGAACAACGATTACTGCTTTATCACGCGGGATATTGCAGAGG
The DNA here is from genome assembly GCA_017505415.1 of Lentisphaeria bacterium. GTDB lineage: Bacteria > Verrucomicrobiota > Lentisphaeria > Victivallales > Victivallaceae > RGIG5270. Next base: position 1,595 of record JAFVPG010000241.1, read on the forward strand.
GCAGAAAAAAGATGAAACTTTCCCGCAAAAAAGCATAATTTACAGGCATATTATACATGGAAGATGATATAAAAACTATGGTCACAAGGGTTATCCGCAATGACACTGATGCCAAGCCGGTTGTCATTGAGGATACCTCATCATTGTTGAAAGAACTTTCGATGAAACCCCGTGACCGTTACAAATTTATCCGTACTATCGGCATTGGCGGTATGAAGGCGGTATTGCTTGTGCATGACAGTGATACCAACCGTAATGTTGCTCTTGCGATGATGCCGGACTTCAAGGACCGTTCTCCGGAAGATATAAAAAAGTTTATAAATGAGGCCCGTATTACAGCATCTCTGGAACATCCGTTTATTGTTCCTATCCACGATATAGGACTTGATGCAAATATGGCTCCTTATTTTGTAATGACTCATCTTACCGGCATGATTTTGTCTACATTGCTTATGCGTATGCGCAATGGAGATACGGAGATACTTTCTTTTTATTATCAGCGAAAAATGCTTAACTCTTTTCAGCGTATCTGCCATGCTGTAGAGTTTGCTCATTCAAGAAACATTCTGCATCTGGATTTGAAGCCTGCCAATATTCATATCGGTAAATTCGGTGAAGTGCAGGTGCTTGACTGGGGACTTGCCCGCTATGTGGATAAGAATAAAAAGATTAAATCTTCAAACCGTACTGCTGTTATCTGTAATACCGCAGGTACTCCGGGATATATGGCTCCGGAACAGGCGGTTGGTGCAGAAGAAGAGTTTGATGAGAGGACGGACGTTTATTCTCTTGGTGCAATTCTTTTTGCGATTCTGACTTTTCGCAGTCCTGCATCATATTGGGAAAATGCTGATGTTGAAACGCTGCTTAAGGCAACTGCCAATGGTTCAATAATCAATGAAATAGAGATAAAAAATGATATGCGTGACATTCCTGATGAATTGAAGTCTATTTGCCGCAAAGCTATGGCATTGCGCAAGGAGGACCGTTATCAGAATGTCAAAGCATTGCGTGATGACATCGGCAATTATCTTGCCAATTATCCGACATTGGCAGAAGATCCTGCCGTTCACAAAAAAGCATTTCTTTTTATGAAACGCAATATTACCAAAATTGCTGTATTCACTGCCTTGCTGCTGTTGGTGATAACGGCTGGATTATTGTATTATCTTTTGAGCAGCGGGGAAATAATTGTAAATTTTTAGAGGGGGATTTATGAAAAAAAGCGGTAAATATCAAATAGATATGTGTCATGGACCTTTATTGAAAAAGATAATTATTTTTGCTGTACCATTGATGCTGGCAAATATTTCATCATTGATGTTTACTGCAGCGGATTTGGTTGTACTCGGACAGTTTTCAAGCAGTTCATCTATGGCTGCAGTAGGGGCGGCACCGGCATTTACAACGCTTATGATGAATCTTTTCTGGGGGATAAGTGCCGGGGTGAATGTGCTTGTTGCCCGTTATATCGGGGCGAAGGACAAATATAATCTTTCCCGGACGATACATACTGCGGTTGCGATCGGATGTTTCGGTGGATTTTTCATGGCATTGCTTGGAAATATTATAACTGTTCCGGTTTTACGCATTATGGCAGTGCCTGAAAACATTTTATCGCAGGCGGCATTGTATATGCGTATATGGTGTATTGGCATTCCGTTTATGATTCTTTTCAGTTTCGGCAGTGCTATTTTGCGATCGATGGGAGATACGAGAAGGCCTTTTATATTTATGATAATTTCCGGTATCGTAAATGTGCTTTTGAATTTGTTTCTGGTTATTGCCTGCAAAATGGACGTTGCGGGGGTTGCGATTGCAACCACGGTATCGCATGCGGTTTCATCTTCATTGGTGTTTCGCTGGCTGGCTGTTTCAGGAGGTGATTGCAAAATACATTTGAAAAAAGTCAGCATAGCATGGCCGATTTTGAGAGAGATGTTGAGGATCGGACTTCCTGCGGGGCTGCAGGGGGGATTATTTTCTGTCTCCAATATAATTATCCAGTCAACATTGAATTCTTTTGGCTGGCAGGCGATAGCCGGAAGTACAGCGGCATTGAGTATTGAAGGAATGGTGCATGCGACATTTACCTCTTTTTCTTTGGCAGTGGTGAGTTTTGTGGGGCAGAATCATGGTGCTAAAAAATATAAACGTATTATGAAAAGTATTGTTCTCTGTCTGATATTGACAGTTTCAATTTCAATAGTTTTGACTGCGATCGTTCTGGTATTCAAACGTCCGTTGCTGGCGATATTCAATCCTGATCCGGAAGTTATTGAGTGGGGCTGTATCCGTATGAATTACCAGTTTACTTTCTATTGTCTGCTTGGCTTGATGGAAATTGTAGCCGGAGCGCTGCGCGGACTCGGGTATTCATTCTGGCCGACAGTTGTAACGCTGATGGGAGCATGTGTTTTCCGTGTTATTTGGGTATTTACCATATTCCCGCATTTCAGAAGTTTGCAGAATCTTATGATTTCTTATCCTGTATCATGGCTGCTTGTAACTTCAGTTAACGGATTTATGCTGTATTGTATCTGCCGCCGCATGCTGCAAAACGCCAGTAAACGCAAATTCGATGATTTAAGCGTATGATTTTTCTGGAAGATAGTAATAAAATCGGCAGAAAAAGGATAAAAAAATCATTTTTTTGGAAAAAAATTTGATTTTTTGAGAAAAGAGTGATATATTGAAACAGTTTCATACAAATTGGATTGGATATGTTTATGGTTGATTATGGAACATTTTCAGCTGCCGACGGGTGGCTGAAAACTGAAGATTTGACACTTTGCTGTCTGTTGAATGGTGATTTGACGGACAGCTTTGCTATGTCTGAAAATCTTGATAATCAATCGTTTACGATTCAATCTGATAATTCTGTCAAGGCAAATGTCTTTTGTAATGTATCTGCGTGCAAAATTGACTGTGGTACTGTTCTCTCGATCCAATCCAAAAATAACCATGAGAGTGCTGTATCTGTAAATGTTTGTGAATCAAATATTTATATTGTCAGTCAATACATATCCGATCTTGTGAATATCACAATTTACTGCATGACGGGTATTGTTGTAAAGATTTGCCGGTATATCAAACAGATTTTAACTGATATGAAAGGCAGACAAAACAGGTTCATGGTTTATACTTTGTGCCTGCTGCGTCTGTGAGGTTCTGAAATGACATCTGTAAATAAAAAGTACAAAAAGGCGCAACGGAATTGAATTGAGCAATATCCGCAGTGTCTTTTTGTGCTTTTTTCGGGTGATATTTTTTGAGCCGGGCTGTTTTTTGAGAAAATTGAGAAGGATTGAGAGAATTGAGAATATTTTCCCAAAACTCCTAAAAATCTCAAAACAAAAACTGAAAATTAAAGAACAAACAATTAAAAAATAAAACAAAGAACGTTAAATAAAAACATGAAAGGAACTCATTTATGAGTACAATCTATGTTAATTCCACTTGGAAGAGTGGAGAAAAAATTACTATCGACGGAGTTGAATACACTGTCGGTACAGACGCATTTACAAGTTATAATGCAGCATATAGTTATGCGATTGCAAATGCAAAAAATTCAACTATTGTGTTGCAGACTTCAAGTGGTCAGATTGCTAATGAACACAAAAATTATAGATATTTGAATGTTACTGCTGAAGACGGAACCACTCTCTGGTATGCTGGTAATAAGTTGGATATGACTTATGATGTGGTGGTTAAAGCCGGCGCAAGTTTCAAAACCAATCGTCCTAAAAACAGTGCAAGTTATGTTCATGTAAAGGATGGTGGTTCTCTTACTCTGGGAGAAGCTGATTCCACAGAAAGAGCTGTTTTGGATTTCGGAACTAATGCAAGTTATCATAATATTGACTTTGCTGTTCTCTGGCAAGGTTCATTTACTGCTTATAATGCTGATGTTACTGTTGGTGATTTAAGTTTTAATGGTCCCGGAAATTTTACCGGTTGTGCAATTAAAGTTGAAGGAGCTTTGGCGTCAGGCAGTCAAATGGGAAAATTGACTTTGAATGATACTGATATTGTTGTTATCGGGAATCATCAACGTTTGTATACAGGTGCTAATGTATATTTCCGTGGCTTCAATCAGTTGAAAAATATTACAATGACTAATGGTTCAAGCATCAAAATTGATGATGGTGCAGATGGTATTGTTGCAGATAAAGTTACTATGGATACTGTAAAAATGGATAATTCTTCTATTACAGTTGAAAAAGGTACTGCGGTTAATGTTGTAAATACCGTTACCATGACCGGAACTGCGACTTTGGATGTCGGTGCTTTGGATATTGCGGCTAAAAAGAAGATTGTTATTGATAATACCGCTTCAATCGTGGCAGATGCTTTGACCGGGACAGGTACTATTGAAA
>JAFVPG010000242.1 GCA_017505415.1 Lentisphaeria bacterium
GGAATGCGGAATAATTTGCGCAGCAACTCGAAGCCGGGCGGTACGGGCAAGGAATGCGGAATAATTTGCGCAGCAACCCGAAGCCGGACTAAACGGGCAATTTACTCAAAATGGAGAAAATCGGCATGGCAAAATTCTACTACGTTTACTTATTGGTCGATGTTGCCACAGAATCGCACCGTTATACCGGAGTTACGGAAGATTTGACTGCCCGTCTTGCCAAACACAACGCCGGCGAAGTTCCCCATACCTCAAAGTTCAAACCGTGGAAAGTTGAAGCATATTTTGCCTTTGAAACCAAGGAAAAAGCTGCTGCTTTTGAGGACTATCTAAAAACAGGTTCCGGTCATGCTTTCTCCAACCGCCACTTCTGAAAACTATAATCCGCCCCGCTTGAAATGAGTCGAAAACTCTAAAATAGGCGTTTTCTATAACTTTTACAGATTTCGAGGGGACTTGACCCCCTCTCAAATCCCCCTCAAACGCAAACAGAGAGTTTGCAAAACTCTATACTACCCATTTTTGATTTCAGCGAACCAGTGTTCTTATGTTAATATGATTATTTTTTTTGCTTTGCAGAATAAAATAACGCTTGATTTCAAGTAATTGTTTGCGGTATTCGGCAAATTCCGGATGAGTACTCAATAGTGACGTCCATATTGCTCCATCCAATTTATCCCAATCACAATTTTCTGCTAATTGCGGTTGTGTATTCAGCAATTCGCCCCACAATGCACCATTCAATTTTCCCCACTGGCATTTATCGGCGAGTTGCGGGTGTTCATGCAACAACTCAACCCATAATTTGCCATCAAATTTACTCCAATTGCATTTATCAGAAAGATTGAGTTCCGCATTTGACGGAAAATGTTTTATCATTGAATTTCAGAGTAAATTCTCCGCTGCTTGTGACATAAATATTTTTTCCGTCACAAAGCAGACTTACAGTCATTCCTGCAAAATACAGATTTTTAATACCGAACATTCCCTCAGTTTTTTTCGGCGGAATCCAAGTTATAACTTTATTGAATGCGTCATAATCTCTCAACCCTATCACATCTTCTATAAAAAGTGATATGGGACCGAGAGCCGACCACCCGCAAAAATCCGCACGGGCCTGACGGCTGTTTTCCGTTGACGGTTCAGGACGGTACGGATTATAACACTCCCAGATAGTATGCGGTTCATATTGCAAATAAGTTGTGTGCATGTGCTGAATAAGTTTGGAGGCAAGTTCCGATGCAAGTTCATAGTATTTGCAGTAATCAAGCCCTTTGATAACAAAATATGCAAGTTCAAGCCAGACTCCGCCTTTGGCGTATTCTCCTGTTTCGTGGTTGAAATCAATATCATCATGGGAAAGACTCGGAATCGGAATATTTCCGCCCAATTTTTGCGGGTCGAGCAGAAATTTTACCATTGCTTCCGCATGTGACGGAGTGGCAACTCCTGCAATCAACGGCCAGAAAGAAGCAGGTGTAAGAACTTTCAGAAATTCTCCCGTTTCACAATCTATATCATAATAACAACCGTCTTTTTCATCAAAATAATGACGATTTATCAAATCACTCTGCCGCTCAAATTCCTTTCGCCACTCTGCACTCTCTGAATTATTGCCGAGAATTGCATGCAGTTCCGAAATACATCTTGCACTTAACGCCTGCTGAGAGATAGCATCGACAAAAAGCATTTTCGGATTGATAGTACGATAAATCCCCGGAGCCGCTTTGCCGACTCTGCCGCGCGGAGAATTATCCAATCCGCTGCAATCAGGATGCCAATGATAGCCCTTCCCTGATTTATCCTTGAAAAAATTGACTTTGAAAAAAATATCAGGTCTTCCGAGGTCGGTAACTTCTGTAAAACTTTCCAGCCAATGATAATGTTTTTCCAGATACGGTAAAGCATGACGTATACGCTCACAATCACCTGACATGCGGGCATTTTCCAGTTCAGCCCATGCAAAAAGCGGCGGATTATCTGCAATATGGATAAGCATTTGAGTATAATCTCCCGCTTTGACACGTTCCCATGAGGCGGGTTTTTGCGCCACAAGGTACGGCATCGGACTTTTATCATGTATGGGTTTATAAAAATTATCCAGAGATTCAACACCGGGAAATGACAATGAAGCATAACGGCAGTACATACTCATAAAACATGTATCCCAAATCCATATACGGGTGTCACACAATGCTTCGTCCATATAGGGTGTTTGCGGCAAACCGGGACGGTCGAGCATGTGGTCGTGCGCATATTGCCATGCGATATTGTGAAATTCATCCCAACCGAGATGAAAATCACAAACAGGTATCGGAAGAGTATGTTTCCAGGGTGCGGAACTGTTAAAAACTTTTTTCATATAATTTTCACTTTTGTAATTTTTCAATCAATTCTGCAATTTTACGGCGTTCACTGCGAATAATTTCAGGATAACGGGTATACTTGTCAGACGAGCGTACTATATTTTCGGGAACAACCAGAGCTGCTTCGGCTTTTTTGAGTAAAGCTGCATCAGCTTTCGGATTTTCGGCAATAGCTTTTTCCAGAAGTTTATAGTACCACAAATCCTCAAGACCGTCACGCATATTTTCTATGCGTATAGTAGGCAGAATAGCTTTGTCTTTGCCGGGAACAAACAACATTCCTTCGCCGTTATCGCCTCTTGCATCAAGTCTGGGGTCCCATGTGGTACGGGGGCCGTACATAATGGGTCCGCTTACTTCCTGCATTTTTCTCGCCCAGTTCAAAGCCCAGTGCAAAAAGCCGTCAGGTTTGTATTTCTGAGTCATCATTCCGAGAAACAGGCGGGGCAGAACGCCGGGAGCCTGAAGCATTAATGAGGGTTTCGGAGGACGGGGATAATTGCATGTATACCACCATACTTTTTTGCCGAGCGCACGCATTTTGGCAACACGTTCAGGATCGTCGGCACAGGCGATACCGGGAACGTACCCGTCAAGCAATAAATAATTAGGATCATCCAATTCGCCGAATCCCGTACTGAAAGCGGGAATTTCCGGAAATTCTTTTTTTATTGCACGCAGGATTTTGGCACAGCCGTCGGAAACTTTTACTTCATCATAGCCGTAAATATATGCTTTATCAAGCATGCCTTCCTTTTTGAGAATCGGCACCCAATTCCGTAATTTAGCGAGTGCATTTTCAATCAAACGGTCAATAGCAGGGTCATTCGGATCGGCCTGATCTTTTGCGCCCATAGGAGAAAAATTCAAAATGCAGAGACCGCCGAGCTGTCCTTTTTTGTGCAAAGTCCGATAAATATCCAGAATAACATCTTTTTCGGCGTCAAATTTTGAATGGTCACCCCACGGACCGTAAAATACACTGTCAAAACTCAGACGGTATTCGCCTGATTTCAAAGCCATTTTTTTCTGCAACGGATAATAATAAGGTTCATGCCAGCCGACTTTGATACTCATTCTATCATAATTCAACGCGGTAAGAATAGGTGAGCCGACAGGCACATTAAATCCGAAGACTCTTACTTCCAAAGGAAAAGTATATGAAGCACAATTATCGGCGGTAACAACCACGTTTGCCTTGTAAATCCCCGCAGGTGCATCTTTCGGAGAAGTAATTCTTATCCAGAAAGGTGTAGGTTCGCCTTTGGCAACATCCGCACTCTGCTGATATTCAATGATCGAATCAGGATAAAATCCGTGATGGTCCACGGCAAAAGCGGGTAAAATTGCGTTGCAATGCCCGACGACGGCGACTTCCGACTTCAATTTTGCACCTTTCGGCCCGATCAAATCGGAAACTGAAACCTTCACATTTTTCAGATTTTTCAAAGGAGAGTAAACTACTGTTTGAAATGATTCAAACTCTTGTCCTGCAAGTTCGATAAATGCTTTGCGGGCGGGAGATATATTTGACGCACTTTTTTCAAGAAATACCGGAGTCATGGAATCTGCAATACCGACATTAAAATCTTTGCCGCAAGATTTTAATTCGGCAAGAATCGCATTGCGTACAATAAGTTCCGCATCAGAACGGCAATTTTCCACAGTATCAAAGAAATTGATTAAATCACTGCGTTTAAGCATATCGCCGCTGAGAACTTTTTGAGCATTATCGATTTTTTCGAGCAATTTTTTCAAAACAGGTTTGACATTTGCGGGTGTACCGGAATCATTCAACAGTAAATTTATACGGGTACGGACGGGTTCGCTTGCTTCCTGCGGACGTATTTCAAAATAAAATTGATTGACTCGCACGGTACGTTTATCTTTGTCAGGACGTCCTGAGATATTTATGTGTGAAATATTTGAAAAATTCAAATTGGCAGTGTTGATACGCTCGTCAATATGCTGATTGGGAGTTGACGGAGCAAGTTTGAAAGACTTCCAGAACTCTTTCCTTGAATGGTCTGCAACACGCAATCCCATGCCCTGTGCATTTCCGTCGATATAATCAATATCCAGTACGATATGAGTATAACCCCGTAAATCACCGTTTAACAATGAACCTCTGATGCCGCTTGCTAAAGCAAGTCCGGGATATTTATTGACTTTATTGCTGTGCGGAGCAAATTCCCACAGCAATTTGCCGTTTTTATCAAATTCAAATTTAGTTGTTGTAACCGGAACAACTGCGGGACCGCCTTTTGACAACTCTTGCAAAATATCATATTTGCGGGGAATAAGTTCAACAGGAGCAGATTTTATCAGTTCAATATCTTTAAATTCCGCACGACGAGAATTCACGCATTGAGAAACAGCCACCTGAAAAAGATTTACTGCTTTGATATTTATTTTTTTTGCAATTTCTTTTATCGGCAGACTGATTGAGCTTTCGGCAAAAGGCCCGACGTTGAATTTACGGAAATATATTTTGTTTCTGTTATCTCTGACTAAGACTTCCAGAGGCAGAAAATGGTCCTCATCATAACTTTCCAAACGCAAATTCACATAATCATATCCCGACCAGTCATTTACTGCAAGCTGTTTACCTTTAAGACCGATATATGCGAATTTAGCATTACCTTTTGCGTATTTTTTGAAATTTACGATAATACCTTCTTTGCCGGGTTCAAGGGTATATCCCCTTTTTTCTGCGGCGATGTATGTATTGACATCAGGAGTTTGGTCTTTGAATGAAGCTACTTTAAAAACTTCAACTGTATTACCGTAAGATAATGACAAAATGCAGAAAAATATTACTGCAAAAAATTTCGACATTATAATTTTCATAGTTTAACCTTTACGATTTTTTATTTTTTTGATTGTTGTTTCAGAACGGAATAATACGCATCGAGCAATACTATCGGACCATAAGAATAAATTTTGTTTGCGGCAACTTTTTTGCCGAGTTTTTTCAAAACTTCAATATTCTCCGCATCTATTATGAAATTCGGACAGAGATACTGAATCAATATGCCCTCACCGCAAATCCTCTGCGGTCTGAAATTATAATTCATAAAATCTTCATCAAATGAGGGAACATTGTATGCGTAACCTGCAAAAAAATCGACGTATTTCAAATCTCTTTGCCGCCACTGAGGATTGAATAAATCAAATCTGATTTTGTTATTTTCAACCATTTCACTGACGGCAGCTGCATATTTTCGTGAATATTCCGCAGTTGCCTGCATTACATTCAACATACGAGCTTTAAACTTTTCGTCAATTTCAAGTTCATAACTCAAGGCTATTGCTGAGCTTTTTCTCAAAGAGGGGCACAGCGTTGTCGGCATTGACCGGCAGCAGGGGAGCATTGAACACAGCGCATATACCCACCATGTCTGCGATGTGCGGGACAGGGA
>JAFVPG010000243.1 GCA_017505415.1 Lentisphaeria bacterium
GAGGGGATTTTTGCGGGGACGGCCTCTGCGTTTGGGAGCAGTGGGGGGATTTTCAGTGGCGGGGGCGACAATTTTTTCTTCTTCGTTCATGTAATCACCTTGTTAATATGTTATAAATGTTATTGAATTGTTCTTCCAGAAATTCTTCAGTTGAGCCGTTGATGATGACAAAATCGGCGAGTTTTGTTTTTTCATCGAGCGACATTTGAAAAGCGTCTCTTTTTTGCATTTCATCAGGAGAGAATCCACGTTTTGCAAGGAAATTTTTTCTTGCTTCAGGGGGGGCGTAAATTGTTATTGTTTTATCAACGAGATTTTCGTAATGCCCTTCAAAAAGAAGAGGAATTTCAATAGCGGTCATTGCGCTTGAATTTTTTGCATTTTGAATTTTTGAATATATTTTTTCCTTAAGCGGCTGTTGAAAAAGTTTATTGAGGAAATCCATATCGGCAGGGTTGCTGAATACTTTCGACGCTATGAATTTCCGGTTGGCAGAGCCGTCGGGATTGATTGCATCTGCACCGAAATATTTTTTTATGGCGTTGAAAAAATCAGTATCTTTTGCCTCATATATTTCATGACAGAGGCTGTCTGCGCTGTAAACTGCTGCTCCTGCACGTTCAAAAAGTTTGAGAACTGTGCTTTTGCCGCAGCCGAAGCCGCCGGTAATTCCTATAATCATCGATTGAACCGTTGTAAAATTGATTGATATTTGCAACACGTTTGTTTTTCACTGAAAATTCAGAGAGAACAGTGAAAAATTATTTCAGGGGAAACGATATTGCAGTGTATTTTGTTAAAAATGTGCATTTTTTGCACTCAATATTCATAATATAGCTTGCAATCGGCGAAAATGCAAATATATTTTATAATAAATTTGTAAAATCGGAGATTTTTATGCAGAAAAAACCTTGTGTTAAATATAAAGAGGCTATCGGGGAGGGGAATTTTATCCGTATTGAGAAAATTTTTTTCACGGATGAACTCGGACGTGACAGAGTCTGGGAGGGGTGCGCACGTACAAACTCCTGCGGTGCAGTAATTATTGTACCGCATATCGTGCCGGATGATGAATATATTCTTGTTCGCCAGTACCGTCCTCCCACCGGCAAATATGTTATAGAGTTTCCTGCCGGTCTGATTGACAGCGGGGAAAGTGCTGATGTCAGCGCACATCGTGAATTGTATGAAGAGACCGGTTATGAGGGAAAAATATCACATATTTTTGCCCCCGGGTACAGTTCTCCGGGAATGTCGGGAGAAACAGCGACTTTTGTCTTTATGGAAATTGATGGAACACAATATTTGAATATAGTTCCGGAAACTCACCAGGAGGACAGTGAAAATATTGAAGTTTTCCGTATCAAAGCAAATAAATTGTATGACTTTCTGCAAAGTGCTATTGATTCAGGCGATGGAGTTGATTCCAAGTTGTGGCCCTTTGCTGTAAATTTTATGAGGTGATCTATGTTGGAAAATAAAAAAATTCTTGTTACCGGCGGTGCCGGTTTTATCGGTTCAAATCTGGTTGAGAGATTGCTCGCACAGAATAATGTTGTCACTGTACTGGATAATTTTTCTACAGGTTATCGTGAAAATCTTGCCCCTTTTGCAGATGATCCGAATTTCCGTCTTATAGAGGGAGATATACGTGATTATAATACATGTTTGAAAGCGGCAGAAGGTCAGGACGGGATTTTGCATGAAGCCGCTCTCGGCTCAGTTCCCCGATCCATTAAAGATCCAATGACATCAACGGATGTGAATATCGGCGGTTTTGTCAAAATGCTTTTTGCCGCAGTTGAATGTAAAGTCAAACGTTTTGTCTATGCCGCAAGCAGTTCGACTTACGGTGACAGCAAAGAGCTGCCAAAAGTGGAGGAACGCATAGGCAAGCCTTTATCTCCTTATGCAATAACTAAATATGTAGATGAATTGTATGCGGAAAATTTTCATAAATTGTATGGAATTGATTGTATCGGACTCCGTTATTTTAATGTTTTCGGCAGACGTCAGTCTCCGAACGGGGCATATGCCGCAGTTATTCCTAAATTTGCCGCCTCTCTCATAAAAAAAGAGCCGCCGGTCATCAATGGCGATGGTACTTATTCCCGGGATTTTACCTATATAGATAATGTATTGCAGGCAAATTTGCTGGCATTGGAGGCTGAAAGTGAAGAGGCGCTGAATCAGGTGTACAATGTTGCTTGCGGCAGTGCTACTAATTTGAATGAACTTTTTGAGGCATTGCGTGAAAATCTGGGAAAATTTGATTCTGAAATTCTTGCAGTAGAAGCAGTTCACGGTCCTGAACGTGCCGGAGATATTCCTCATTCTCTGGCAGATATTTCCAAAATCCGCCGTCTGCTCCAATATGAACCTGTCAAACGGGCGGCAGAGGGGATACAGCTTGCAGCAGAATATTATTTCAAATTGTATAAGAGGTAATTTTTTAACATAAAGGTTTGAAAAATGGAATCGTGACCACGCCGGAGGCGGGGTGCGTGAGCATCGCAGGATGAAATCCGAGAAGCGCAGGGCAACCATGAAAAAAACGTCCGTTGGTAACGGGCATTGCTGTATAAAACAAAAAAATCAGCGTCAAATTCATTTGAACCGCTGAATAGTATTCCAGACGGACTTGACCACGCCGGAGGCGGGGTGCGTGAGCATCGGAGGATGAAATCCGAGAAGCGCAGGGCAACCATGAAAAAAACGTCCGTTGGTAACGGACATTACTGTATGAAACAAAAAATCAGCGTCAAATTTTATTTGAAATGCTGAATAGTATTCCAGACGGACTTGACCACGCCGGAGGCGGGGTGCGTGAGCATCGCAGGATGGAATCCGAGAAGCGCAGGGCAACCATGAAAAAAACGTCCGTTGGTAACGGACATTACTGTATAAAACAAAAAAATCAGCGTCAAATTTTATTTGAAACGCTGATTTTTTGTTTTATACAGTTTTTTTCATGGTAAAAAAAATGGTGGATCCAGACGGACTTGAACCGCCGACCCGGAGATTATGAGTCACCTGCTCTAACCGACTGAGCTATGGATCCACGAAAAACGCTTGTCACGTAATTGGTACGCAAGAGGGGACTTGAACCCCTACCCCGAAGGACCGGAACCTAAATCCGGCGCGTCTGCCAATTTCGCCACTTGCGCAGCAATGAGATATTGCAAAATATCTCTGATTTTATACAATATAATACAGTTTTTGATTTTTTCAAATCATTATTCTATTTTTTTCCTGTATTTTTCATTTGAAAATTTTTTCAAAGATGTTATATTTACTTTATTATGATTGATACAGAGAAAGATACCAAAAAACAGGTTGAAAGAGCTTTACTGGTTGGTTTTCGCAATTCTGATTGTCCGGAAGCTACCGCATTAGAGCATCTTGATGAACTCGCTGAACTCGTGAAAACTTTAGGAATCGGGGTCGGCGGGTCTGTTTGTGCTGTGGTAAAAGAGCCGTCGGCAGAATTTTATGTCGGTTCAGGCAAAGCTGCAGAAATTATTGATACCATGCACAGACTTGAGTGTGACTCTTTGATTTTCAATACTCCGTTATCTCCATCGCAGCAGCGCAACTGGGAGCGTAAAGCCAAAGTTTGTGTGGTTGACCGGGAAGAGATCATTATTGATATTTTTGCCTCCAGAGCGATTACCCGTGAAGCTGTTCTTCAGGTTGAACTTGCCCGCATGAAATATTATTTGCCGCGTCTTGCCAGAGCATGGACTCATCTTTCCCGGCAGCGTGGCGGAGCCAAGGGGACACGCGGGGAAGGGGAAACGCAGATAGAAGTTGACCGCCGCATGATCAAACGGGAAATTTCACAGCTGACAAAAGAACTTGAGGAAGTCCGCAAACAGCGTTCAACTCAAAGGAAATTGCGGGAAAGAAATTCTATACTTCATTGTGCCATCGTAGGGTATACAAATGTCGGCAAGTCTTCTATTTTGCGGGCATTATCCGGGGCAGGGGTGTTGGTGGAAGATAAACTTTTTGCCACACTTGATCCGACGACACGTAAGATAACTTTGCCGAATAATCAAAAATTATTGTTGACTGACACAGTAGGTTTTGTCCGTGATCTGCCGCATGACCTGGTTGAAGCATTCAAGTCGACATTGGAAGAAGCTGTTCTGTCAGATTTTCTGATGTTGGTGCTGGATATTTCAAGTCCGATTATTTTTGAGCAGTGGGAAACAACCTTGCAAGTTTTGCATGAACTCGGAGCAGAGGACAAAAATATTCTTGTCGTATTGAATAAGATTGATAAAATTAACGAAAATGATGAAATTTTTGCTGTTGCCAAATCCCGCCTTGTCGCTTCGGACGGGGTGTATATTTCGACTAAGACGGGAAAAAATATGGATCAGCTGGTCAAGCGTTTGTCAGAAATCGTTGATGAAAGACTTGAGTCTTTGAAAATTCAGCTTCCGCCGTCCCGTCATGATCTCGTTGCTTTTGCCCGCAAGCAGGGGGCAATTCGCAGTGAAGAGTATGATGAATTCGGCAATCTTACCCTTGAAATAAATATTTCTAAACAATATTTTCATAAATTTGAACCTTTTATTTTGGAAAAAACATCATGAAAAAAATCTTAACAGTTGTATTGTGCCTTGTATGTGCCTTTTCTGCATTGTCGAATAATAAAAAAACTGATCCATGGGTTGAATGGCGTCGAGGGTATGA
>JAFVPG010000244.1 GCA_017505415.1 Lentisphaeria bacterium
CTCCTTCCATTTTTTTATGGAATGAGCAATCAAATCTTCCGCCGGATTAGCCACATTGGGGTATTGTCGCTCATTGCTATCGCAATTCACTATACCCCAAACCCCTCATTTTTTTCAAATTATCAGTCAATGTTTAGTACAGAGCCTAAAAAAAAAGAAGAAAATATTATTTGCTGTTAATGACAGCATTTTTGCATTTTTCTCATGCCTTGCGGGTTTCCGGCAGAAAAAATGAACAGATCAAGCCGCATAAAGCAAATATTGCCAGAATACCGAAAATGATCGCATAAGCCACCGGCGGATAATTTACCACCCCATTGATCGTACCGTTTTCAAAACGGGCAAATACTGCTCCTGCAATATTTCCCCAGCCTGCAATGGCAACAAATGCAAAAAAATTCAATATTGCAATCCCCAATCCGGTATATTCCGGCGGATGCAGCTCTTTTATAACTGTACAATAAATTGAAAACAAGCCTGCCGGAATTGCAATCAATACAAAACCGGCAATTATGAAAATATAATTCAATTCAAAATAAAATGCCGCAGCACAAATAACCGTCCCCGTAACATGTGATGCTCCGGATATTATCATCATCAATTTACGGCGCTCATGCAGAACTGTTTTCAGAAAAACATTACCGAAAATATTATTGACTGCGACAATGACAGCAAGGATGGTTATCAGCAATGATGCAAGCAATGGTTTCAAATGTCCGATGTCTGTCAGAATTTTATTGCCTGCTGTGGTGGAAATAAGATAATAAGAGCCGAAAACAACAGAACTTGCCACAAACACGAGCCAGGATTTTCCGCTTTTGCAAATCTGCCACAATGGTGACAAAGCATTTCCTTTCAACACCGGTTTGGTCGTTCCTTTCATAAAAACGAGGATGACCAAAAGTATCAGCACAGATACTGCTGCCGGAACTCCCATTGCTATACGCCATGAAGTGGCTTTGACCAGCGTAACCATCGGCAGATTACCGGTAACCGGTCCGAAATAAGTGAGAAAAAGAACAATTCCGAGAACAAATGAAAAATTTTTCTTAAAAAGATCATCAACAAGTTTTGCCACTGCTATAAATGCCGTTCCGGCTCCGAATCCGGTCAGAGTTCTGACCGCAACCATCATCTCCCCAGAATTCAGAAAAGGAAATACTGCACAACCTGCCGCAAAAACAGCAGAGGCAAAAATCAGAATACGGACACCTCCGAATTTGGATGAAAGCAGTCCCAATGCCAACTGACTTATGGCATAAGTATACATAAATCCTGCCCCCATTGCTGCAAGCATCTGACCGGAAATACCAAGTTCTCCCTGCAATTCATCAAATACTGTATTCGGCACGAGAACCTTATTCATGCTGGTCATGAACATCAGTGCGACAGCTGCATAAAAAAGTATATGTTTCTTCTGAGTTATTGTCATATTCCGACCTGTATTATCAATCTGAAAGGCGTAGAAGTTCAGCATTAACTTTCTGACGGATATTACGGACATCCAGCATACCGAGGACTTTTTTGGACTCTGCATTATCAAGAACCGGCATCTGGTCAATTTTCAGCTGCAGCATTTTGTCATAAACCGCTTTCAGCGATTCATTCGGAGTGGTCGAATCAACGACCGGCATCATCACGTCTGCAACAAGCAGCCATTCCCACGAATCACGATCACCCATAATGTCTTTTAAGGATTCAAAGGTCAAAATACCGCAAATATGCTTGTCTTTATCAAGCACCGGATAAAAAAGCGCATCATTTTCTGTGAAATATTCAACTGCTTTGGAAACCGGAGCTTTCTGTTCGATAGTAATAAGTTTATCATCAACGGCATCCATTACATGCATATTGGCAATAACATCATCTTCGGTTATATTTCTGCCTGCTTCGCCTGAACGTTTCAGAGCAAGTTTAACCATCGCAGGTCCAACGATTTGAAGAATCAATGTAGTAGAGGTGACCACATAAACTACCATATCTCCCATGCTCAAAGTATCAGATACACGGACACCACTCAATTTTTCCGAAGCAATGATCGCAAGACCGATAGCAACACCGCCCTGGGCAAAAATACCTAATCCGAGATATTTCTGTACTGAAACAGGACTGTTTGCGATTTTTGCGCCATAATAAGAGCCGAGGACTTTGCCCACACTGCGGAACAAGACATAAAGCAAAACTATCCCCCACAACCATATCGGCATATTACCAAGCGACAATCTCGCTCCGACCAGTACAAAAAACATGACATAAATCGGTATTGAAAAACTGCGGAGCAATTTAAAAAGCTGTTCG
This sequence comes from Lentisphaeria bacterium, assembly GCA_017505415.1. Classification (GTDB taxonomy): domain Bacteria; phylum Verrucomicrobiota; class Lentisphaeria; order Victivallales; family Victivallaceae; genus RGIG5270. Next base: position 2,299 of record JAFVPG010000244.1, read on the forward strand.
CTGCGCCGCGGCACTACATTGGCAAGCACAAATCCTGCCGTCATCGAAGCCAGAATAACGTCAAGATCAAAATAAACCGCACAGCCGATAATAAGTAATATCACACCGACAGAAATCGCCGCCGCACGCTCGATCTGACTGAGAAATTTGAAAAATAAAGTCAATATTCCGGCAAAAATTCCGCCGATTATAAGAGACCCCGCAATATGCACCACCACCATCAGCAATTCATGCAGTATGGAATCTGAAACATTTCCGGAACCGAAAATTTGCAAAATACCGGTACTGATACCCCACAATGTCATTGCCAGTGCATCATCCAGCGCAACAACTGCAATAATTGCCGTCGTCATAAGTCCTTTGGCACGGTATTCCCAGATAACGTCAATCGTCGAAGCCGGATCAGTTGCAGAAGAAATAGCACCGAAAACCAGTCCTACCGCCACCGACGGTATCACTTGACGGCATACCGCATAAACCAGCAGTGCAGTAGCTATACCGACCATGAAAAAACAGAACATTCCTTCAAAAAATAATATTGAAATAAACTGTTTTGCATATTTTTTGAACGTCTCTATTTTCAACTCACCGCCAACCAGAAAACCGATAATGCCAAGCGCAAAAAGATTGAATGTTTTAAGATTGGCAATATCAGCCTGGGAAATAAGACCGAAAACACTTTCACCAAGCAAAAGACCGATAATAATATTTCCAACAACCTGCGGAAATTTGAGCCGCTGAAAAATCAACGCACCGATCATACCGCAAAAAACAGCGATACCGAGAATAACCAGAACATTATTTGCCATTTCAGCACTCTCCTCCGCACAGAAGTTTATAAAGTCCGGCAGTATCAGTACAACTCAATAGTGAATTTCTGAAATCATCATCTTTGAGAATTGTACTCAACTGCGACAGAAATTTCAAATGCTGTGCATGCTGATCATCTCTGGCAATGATCATAAACACCAGTTTGACCGGTTCTGAATCCAGAGATTCGTAATCATCAATACCATCTTTGACCAATGCGATAGCGACTGCCATATCTTTAACAGTTTTTATACGGACGTGAGGTATTCCGAGATTGAGACCGATACCGGTACTCATCAACTCTTCACGCTCATAAACGGCATTGTGCAAATCAGAAACATTTTTCACATAAGGAGTTTCAGCCAGAATGTTTATCAATTTATCAAAAACATCTTTTTTGCTGCACTTCTCAAGAATGAGAATACGATCAGCAGTTATCAGCGTTTCAAATTTAAGTGAAGTTATATCTTTTTTGGGATAACGGAACATCTTTGATTTGACCCATGCCTTCACGTCAGCACGCCGGAAACGCCACTCACCTTCAATTTCTGCCCCGGCGAGCTCTCCCTTCAATGCCCATTCAATAACAGTTTTAGCAGAAATCCGCAAAAATTTTGCCACTTCTTCAGTTGTCATCATTTCTTCCATAGACACACCTCTTCAGGTTAAATAAACAAAAATATTTATAACCTGTTAATATACATGAAAAAATGATTTTTTCAATTATCATTTCAAAATATGCTGTAAAAAATAATGAATTTGTCCCTTGACAGTTGTAATGGAACGCCCCGCTAAAAAATATTTATCGTATTTAATTTGTCAAGTGACAGATAAATCAATCTTTCGGAACTGAATATTTAAAAATCTTTTCCTGCAGACTGGAAAAATCAAAAAAATGTGATATGTTACATCCCGGAAAGGCAGAAAAAACATGCATAAAGTTGAGAAACAATCGCAAATAGCACACATTGCAGCTGTTTTTACAGTTGCATTGCTGACTGTTTTTTCTCTGTTCCTCTCTCTGCCGGACAAATATTCTGCCGGTACAACATTGCAAATAACTTCTGAAACTGCCGAAAATAATCACACTCCTGCCGGTCGGTATGATGTTATAAACAATATTTTCCGTTCTACTGTCCCGTCAGTCCAATCATCAAGAAATGAAATTTCATCCAATCCTCCGGCTCAACGGCTGAATGAAGCATTATTCACCCGTTCATATATTGAAATTATCAACGTTTTCCGTTCAGATACATTTCAAACGGAAAATTCAGTTTTTCAAATCTGTCTGAAAAATTCAATTCCCGCCAGAGCCGGACCGCTCAAAATTTGAATCCAGATGTAAATTCCTGTCTCAATCACAGGAGCATTGTGTCTTTTTTGAAAAACTTATAGTGCATTTTTTACCAAAAACAAATGCACACGTGTATTAACTATGAAAGAAAATATATCTCTTGCTGTAGAGATTGCCGTACTTGCAATTCAAATTGGAGTAATACTTTTTGCTGCCAGATTATGCGGTAATCTCTTTCGTAAATTACATATTCCACCGGTTCTCGGAGAACTTTTTGCAGGGGTTGTTATCGGGCCTTATCTTCTTGGTGCGATTCCATTGGGGCTGCATGGACTGGGCAACGGTCTTTTTCCGCTTTATTCAAATGGACTTCCTGTTTCCGTTCCGTTGTATGCATTTGCAACTTTCGGATCAATAATATTATTATTCGTATCCGGTCTGGAAACTGATTTGAGGCAATTTTTCCGTTACTCGGTAACCGGTTCTCTTGTCGGAATCGGCGGTGCCGCCGTATCATATCTTTTCGGCGCGTGGCTCGGTGTATGGATGTTCAATACCTCCATGCTGGACCCCCGGGTACTTTTTCTCGGTATTCTGAGTACAGCAACAAGTGTCGGGATCACCGCCCGCATACTCTCTGAACGTAAATCAATCGACTCCCCGGAAGGCACGACTATTCTTGCGGCAGCAGTCATAGATGATGTTCTCGGCATCATCTGCCTCGCAGTAGTAATGGGTATCGTAGGAACTTCTTCTGCGAACTCATCCGGTGTAGACTGGGAAAAAATCGGCTTCATTACAATAAAAAGCATCGGAGTCTGGCTGGGAGCTACCGCTCTCGGACTGCTTTGCGCACATAAAATTGCCAAATTCCTCAAGTTTTTCCGTCCGGGCATAAACTATTCAATATTGGCATTCGGAGCGGCTCTGATTGCTGCCGGACTTTTTGAAGAAGCCGGACTTGCAATGATTATCGGAGCATATATTGCCGGCTTGTCCCTGTCAAAAACAGATATTGCTTTTGCAATTCAGCGCAACATACAGCCTGTATACAATTTTATGGTACCGATATTCTTCGTTGTAATGGGTATGATGATAGATATTCGCGTTTTCACTGATATGACAGTACTCAAGTACGGGATGATTTATTCAATCCTTGCAATTCTCGCAAAAATCATCGGCTGTGCAATACCTGCAAGATTACTCAAGTTCAATACTGTGGGAGCCTTGCGTATAGGAGCAGGAATGATTCCGCGCGGAGAAGTTGCTCTGATCATTGCCGGTATCGGTGCCACAACCATGATGACACTTGACGGAGCCAAAGTTCCAATCATAAATGCGGAACTTTTCGGCATTGCCATCATCATGACTCTGGTGACTACCGTTGCGGCTCCACCGATTCTGACATTCGTCCTGAATATCAAAAAATCCGGAATAAAAAATACTGCGGCAGATATTTCACTGACTCATACAATATATAAATTCCCATCTGAAATCATAAGAGATTTTGTACTGCACTCAATACGTGAACATTTCCGTATTGAAGGCTTCCGCAATTCAGCAATGACCGGGGATGGAGGTATTATACATTTCCGTAAAGAAAAGACAACCTTTACCCTGTATATCAGTGAAGGGACTCTGGACTTTGAGTCAGACCGCGCATGCACAGCTTTGATAAAATCTGTCATGTTTGAAACATTCGCAGAAATACAACAGACCATAGCAGAACTCAAAGAATTCACCCGCTCGGATAATGCTGCCATGCTGAAACCGCCATCTGAATTTGATGCAAATGAAATTTTGCAGCACTTTAACGTACAGCCGGAACAAATCATAACAGCAGAAAG
>JAFVPG010000245.1 GCA_017505415.1 Lentisphaeria bacterium
ACAATATAAACGGATAATGCTTGTGAACGATAAAATAATCATTCAAATTCTCCGGAAAGTGTGCCAGAACACAGATCATCCATGGAGCATCCGGATCAAAATCGATCCGTAATTCCGGATTGCGAACAGCATGGATATTCATCTTGCGATACAGATAATAAACCCGATGATCACCATCGCACAAGACACCGATATGCAGGGGCCGTTCATCCGGCAGAGCAGAACAAATTGCATCAATGGCTTTGCCTTTTCCCAACGGCATTATCCACTGGGAATAAATACGCTTGACAGGTATGTCCTTTCCGAAAAATTTCATCGCCGGATATGCGACAAAAGGATATAAGGGACGGGGATTGCAGAAAAACATACAAAGAGCAGCATATAAAAACATTATTGAATCAAGAAAAAAAGCCACCGGAATAGATTTGAAAACAATCTGTTCTGTAACAATTACCATAAGCGGAACCGACAACAGAAAAAAAGTTGTATGCAGCCTGGAAAGCCACTCATTCCATGTCAGCAAAGAACCGATATAAACTACACAACACATTGTCATTACAGTATAAATCAGTGTAATGCGGTTTACTTTTTTCCTCCTTAACAACAGAAAAGCGAAAGAAAACATCATCAACAAAAGATGTAATGTATTTGCAGCATTATCTTCACGCAACATAAATCTTATATCAAAGCAGCTGTTCTGCCAGTTTGCGGCAGGGTGATTGACATATTCCGGAAAACAACTGTAAAACAATTGTGTTACAAGATAATTGACTTTCATAAATGGAGTAGCAAGATGCAATGCTAAATGTTTCAGGATATTTACACCTAAAACAAATGGGGATGTTGAAGCTGTAAGATAATTATCTGTTGCAGGAGAAAAAAGCAGCACTCCGTAATAGTGAATATTCCTTAAAAAAAACATACATGAAAAAGAGATTCCGAGGACAATTGTCAGGCACAACGCCCCAAATACCTTTTTACGCTGTGCACTCTGAGTGGTCAGCAGTTTAAAAATGCCCAATACAGAACCGATTGCAAAAGTATAAATATATGCAGTCCCTTTTGTCATCAATGCCAAACCGAATGCACAACCGGTCCAAACAAAAACCTTTGGAGAAAAATCCAGTAAAAATCGGGCAAATATTACTAAAAATGAAGCCACAACCAAATCGTTTTGAGTACTTGATGCCTGAAAGACTGCCATCGGTATCGAAGCACTGATAAACATTGCTCGCCACTTGCTTTTGAAAGAACCTCCAAGCAGTTCTGTTATACGGGCAACACCCAAAGCCGCACAAATCAGCGACATCCATTGTACGATAAATGCCAGACGGTCTATGCCTGTAAGTAATGACAGATGAGTAATTCCATATTCAGCCAACGGCAATTGATGATTTTGCCGGGGAATAGGAGTATCAAAAAACTGAACCCCCTGATTTTGAATCCATTGAGACACTCGAGCCAAATGATAGGTCATTGAATCCCAGTTATTTGGAGGGTAAATGATTCCACAACAAAAAGTTCCAACCAGCAGAATAACAAAAAACAATCCGGAATACGGCATTTTGCGAAAAAGATCAATCGCATAAATAAATCGGTCCCGTGAAATATTTTTTACCAAATAACACGAAAATAAAAACAATATCAACCATGAAACAAAAACGGCACTTCCGGTAAGTTCATGAAAAAGTGATAACAATTCAGTCGTAAATAATATATAAGTCCAGATGATCAACCAGCTCTTAAAAAAAGCATCAAGCCTCGAAGCATTTTTACGGATAAAGAACAAATAAACATTAAACGAACTGAATAATAAAAAAATTGTTCCACACCACATTGATGATCTCCTGATTCTGTCCGACACAATTTCAGGCGATCAAGTTCAATCATAGCTTTTTTATTTGCAGATCTAAAACAAGAATTTGATCTTGCCGGGATTTCTGACGCACACAACTGTTTGGACGTTTTGTTTCATCGAAACAAAAAAAGGCACGTTTCGCAAAGTGCCCATTCCTGCGCCTACCACAGCGCGACAAATCCACACTAAAGCGAAATGTGCCAAACCAGAAGGTTTAGACACACCGACTCTAATGGTGGATTTGCGCTCGTCAGAAATGAAGTGGTAGTTCAGGAATGGACGATTACAATCAGTTTGCCAAATTTTTATTCAATTATTTTTTTACTTAATCTATCTAATTTCACACCTCAATTTTATTCCATAAATCAGAATAATTTTCACTCATATTTAATCTACATCAAAATCCAATAAAAATCAAGTTAGGAAATAAAAAAAACAATCATGTAGAGCATAAAAAAATACAAACAAGTATTTTTGTGTCTAAAAATGGAAATTTTCAATTTCACCCCTTGTTATAAATCGGGTATCAGGTTATATTATAGTATCTTATAACCCTAACTTCAGGAGGTCATTATGAAAAAGTTTACTGTAATTGCTTCGTTGCTGTTTCTCGGAACCATGCTTTACGCTGAAGCGGCAAAAGAGATCGCCCTGCCCCGCCCGGATCTGAAATCCGGAAAACCGTTTATGCAGTGCGTTGCCGAAAGACGTTCAAAACGGA
>JAFVPG010000246.1 GCA_017505415.1 Lentisphaeria bacterium
CCCGGCGCCGGGGATACAAGGGGGCGGCGTAAGCCCCCTTGTAATAAAAAATCAGTCTACGTTTAGTACACAGCGAAAATAAAAAAATGAGAATATTGGGAAAGTTGGGAAATATAAAACAAACATATTCTTGTTAAATATTAAAACCGCTTTTGAGTTTTTATTTATAAAAAATCAAAAGCGAACACAAAAGTCTTTGTAAAAAGGATAGGAGGGGTTCGGGGAGGAAAGGAAAATAAACTTTCTTCAGAAAGGTTTTTTCCTTTCCTCCCCGAAAAAATCACATCATCTTTTGAAAAGGAAACAGAACTCTGTTCAATACGCCTTGAGTGAGGGAAATTGCCATGCCGTAATTGGTTATGGGGACGCCGAGGTGAGCGGCGAGTTCGATACGGGAAAGGTTTTCACGACGGTTTAACATACAGCCGCCGCAGTGGAGGACAAGGGCGTATTCTTTCAAATTTTCCGGATAATCGTGACCGGAATAGACATCAAACTGTAAATCTCTACCGGTATATTGCCGGATAAGGCGAGGGATTTTGACTCTGCCGATGTCGTCTTCAACGGCGTGATGAGTGCAGCCTTCGGCGATGAGAATTTTGTCGCCGTCTTTGAGATTATTTATGGTGTATGCACCGCATGTCATCAAGGGGAGATCGCCTTTCAGACGTGAAAAGAGAATACTGAAAGTGGTACAGGGGATATTTTCCGGAGTTTCAGAAACCATTTTTTTGACAACTTGAGAGTCGCAAATAACGAGAGACGGCGGATTTTTAAGATTTTCAAGCACACAGCAGTAATCGTTTTCCTTGACGACCGTAACGGTACAGTCGTGGTCAAGCAAATCCCTGATCGTCTGCACCTGCGGCATAATGAGCCTGCCTTTGGGTGCTTCAATGTCAATGGGGGTAATAAGAATAACATGCGAATGCGGCTCGACCAAATCACCGGCAAGCGGAACATTGACAATAAAATCTTCAGGAGCAAGTTTGATCAAAGCCTGCTTGAAAGAGGCAATATTTTTTTCTCTTGCCGCACTGTCCAGACTGTTGAGCAGCAAAATATCAGAAACACCGCAATTTTTTACCTCTGCAAGCATATCATCTGAAGGCAAATTCAAATCAATTTTGTTGAAAACAACCATGACTTTGCGCTTGTCATCTGAACATTTACGGAGGAAGCGGCGGTCAATATCGCCGAAGTCTGAAGCATTGGTCAGCCAGACAATAACATCAGCCCTTGAATAAGCAAGATCGCTTTTTTTCATACGTTCCGCACCGAGAGCAGTCTCATCACCATAACCGGCGCAATCAATGAAAAGAACCGGGCCGAGGGGCAGAAGCTCCATTGCTTTTTCCACAGCATCAGTGGTAGTTCCGGCAATCGGTGAAGTAATTGAAACCTGCTGACCGGCAACAAGGTTCAAAAAACTTGATTTACCTGCATTGACTTTGCCGAAAAGGGCAATTTGCAAACGGAGAGATTTGGGAGCTGTCTGATTCATTTTGTTTTCACTACCTCAATACAATCGTCATGGATAAGGATTTTCCGTTCTTTATAGAGCATGCCGATAAGCTGTTTAAAAGTTTTTTTGCTCATATTGAACATTTCATAAATTTTCACAGGAGGAGTCTTGCTGTTTATCATAGTTTTGCCGCCGGGAGCGGAAGAGAGGATTTCAAAAACTCTGTCTTTCTGGGAAACAACACCGCTGAAACCGCTTTTGCGCATGGCAAAGTCAATTTTGCCGTCCTCACGGATCTTCGATACAAAACCTTTTACAGAATCACCGATCCGGAGTTCACTGAAAACCTGATTTTTGTAAAGAATCCCCATGAAATCATTGTCGGCAACGACTTGAAAACCGCTTGCATTTTCACCGAAAACCACCAGATCCATCTCTTGTCCGACTTTCAATTTGGCAGTGTCTCCATGCAGTATCCTGCCGAAAGCATTGCTGCCAAGCAAACGGCCGCTCACCTCGTCAAAAAGAATTTTTACGACATAATGTTCATGCTGACGCATGCGCTGATTCTGGTGCTTGAAAGGAACGAACAAATCCTTTTCCAGTCCCCAGTCAAGAAACGCACCGATAGAGGAACTGCCTACGCACAAAAGATTTACGATTTCATTAACTTTACCGAAAGGATGCAGAGTTGTTGCCACTTTTCTATCCTCGGAATCAAGATAAACAAAAACCTCGATTTTGTCATCTTTTTTCATATCCTCATGAACATATTTTTTGGGCAGCAGTACAGTTTCATCACTGTCCGGGTCTTTCAGATAAGCACCGAACTCGACAAATTTAACTGCGATAAGAGTGTTGTAGTCACCGATTTTAAGCATTTGCAATCTCCTCTCCAACCAGAGTCACATTGGCGGGACGGATGATTCTGACCTGCACCAGATCACCGGGTTTTGTGCCTTGCTGCGGAGTAAAATTCACCACCCATGAAGTTGAAGTTCTGCCGGTAAGCTGATTTTTATTGGTTCTTGCCGCTCCCTCGACCAGAACTTCCTGAACAGTCCCTGAAAGTTTTGAAATTTCACGGTTGGTCTGTTCTTCAAGCAGAGCAAGCAATATCTGATTGCGTTCCTCTTTGACACTCTGCGGTATCTGGTCGGGCATGACGGCAGCCTTGGTGCCTTGACGGGGAGAATATTTGAAAATGAAACCGTTAGTGTACCCGACTTTGGCAAAAAGTGACCGGGTAGCTTCAAAATCTTCCTCCGTTTCACCGGGGAAACCGACAATCACATCAGTCGAAAAAGTTATATCCGGTATTGCTTCACGCATGGCAAGAACTTTTTCATAATAACTTTCTGCCGTATATTGACGGTTCATCGCTTTCAGGATACGGTCAGAACCTGACTGCAAAGGCAGATGAACATTGTGACAGACTTTATGACATTCAGCCATTGCCCGGATAAGTTTATTATTGAAATAACTGACATACGGTGAAGTAAAACGGATTCTTTCAAGCCCTTTGATTTCATTCATCTCATAAAGCAAATCAGCAAAAGGTGAAACACCCTCCTGCGGCGGTCTGGTATCACCATTCAAGCCGAAAGCTGCAACATTCTGCCCCAGCAGCATGATTTCTTTAACACCGCTATCGACAAGCTGACGGGCCTCCAGCATCACATCGTCAATAGTACGGCTTATTTCACGCCCGCGCACATAAGGTACAATACAGTATGAGCAGAAACGGTTGCATCCTCTGGTAACAGCGATAAAAGCGGAATATGGATTGACCGTATTTTTATCCGTATAATGCACTCCCATTCCGGTAAGAACATCTTCAGACTGTTCAGTAAGCGAAAGCCGCTGACGTTTTTTCTGCAAATCCTCCAATACATCGGGGAGTTTATGCAGCTGACCGGTTCCAAGCACAAAGTCAAGATGAGGAACCGAAGACAACAATTCCTCTTTTTTATTCTGCGCCATACAGCCCATAACACCGATGATGGTTTCCGGACGTTTTTTCTTGATTTTTGACATAAAGCCGAGTTTGCCAATAGCTTTTTTCTCTGCCTGTTCACGAACACTGCATGTATTGAAAAGCAAAATATCAGCTTTATTTTCGTGTTCAACTATTTCATATCCTTTGGCGGCAAGCATACCCGCCATTGCCTCAGAGTCACGCATATTCATCTGACAGCCGTAAGTTTTTATAAATACTTTCATCATTCTCCTTTGCTCTGAAGATGGTGAGTGTTGACAGAAAAAAAATCTCCCCTTGCCTCTTTGCGCTCAGAAATAACCAGTCCGGATTGTACAAGTTCCTGCAAAATTTTCTGAGCTTCTACAAACGGCAGCGAACAACATTCTGATATATCAGCAACTGTTCCCGGACGGCGACGGATAAGTTCAAGGATCGAATTAATGACATCTGTCAATTCAACGTTGGAACAGAGAGATGCACTTTTGTAACGGAATGGTCCGACAGCTTCGACCGGAACGATTTTTTCAAATTTTTCAATAAAACGTCCGGTATTTTCAGCAGTCGATGCGACAAGATCAGCCACAACACCGGGACGGTCAAGAGTATTAAGCTGGACTTTTGCAACTTTCATTCTGCGGATAATAGAAACAAACCGCTCAATAGCTTCATCACTGTCATTGACTCCCGGAACAATAAAAAGTTCAAGAACAATATCATTTTTAAATTGCTGAGAAAAAGCAATCAGTTTTTCGCAGAAATCGGCAAAAACAAATCCGTCTGCCGGACGGTTGACCGCCTCAAATTCCTCTGCATTCGATCCGTCAAGTGACGGTATGACCAAATCAACACAGTTAAGTTCACTCCATACAGTCTCATCAGTCAATGCAAGCGCATTGGTCAAAAGGCACAATTTATATTGCGGGAAACGGCGTTTTATCTCCGATGCAACATAACCGAATCTGCTGTTCAAAAGCGGTTCCCCCGCTCCCGAAAAAGTTATCCAGTCCACAGGAGCATTGTTCGCCGCAAAAAAAGTTTCAAGTTCTTTCAAAACCTCTTCTGCATCAACATATTCCATCCGCTTCAAAGTCAGCTCAGTCGTTGCTCCCGCCTCACAGTAAATGCAATTTAATGAACATATTTTTGGGCGTACCAAATCAACACCGAGGGAACGGCCGAGTCTTCTTGAGGCAACCGGGCCGAAAACATATTTCAATTTCTCACTCACTTTTAACCTCTTCTTTTATAACAGCCCGGTCACTCCACAATATTCTGCCTGAGCGTTCTTTCAGACGCAAATCCCATATTTTCTGTTGACCGTCAATTTTTCTGAAACTGCTTTCAATCACAAAATCTTCACCGCCAAGCACCGATACGACCGGCAGAAACATTTTCAATTCACGATACAGTCTGCGGGTGGCATAATTACCTTCTGCATTGTTTTTGAAAAGAATTTTCAGTTCTCCCTTGAATTTGCTGAAAACATTTACAGCAAGTTCCGTTGACATCATATTCAATGTTTCATTGAAAGTCACAGGTTCATTATTTTCAGCCGTTTGACGTATCTCAACTGTCCGTTCCGGCGGAGTTCCGTCAGACAGAGTCGTACAGCCGGCCAGCAAATACAAACAAGAAAAAAGTATAAGAAATATATTACTTTTCTTCAACATCTTTACCTGTCCAGCAGAAAGTACAAATCTTCTCTTTTTCAATACCGATTGCGGCAATAAGTTTATCAAGTTCCTGAAATTTAAGCGATGACAGATTCAACTCCCTGCGTATCTCTTCAACCATTACTTTATATTTTTCAGAACCGAAAATTGTATATTCACGTATCTCTTCATCAGTCAGTTCATCTTTGCCGGTCAAACGTTGAATGGCACGCCGTGCCGCCAGATCAAGCTCTGAACGTGAACGGCTGAAATTTAAAAATTTACAACCGAAAACAAGCGGAGGACAGGCAGAACGCATGTGAACTTCTTTTGCTCCTCTTGCCAGCAGAAATTTGACTGTATCCTTGAGCTGAGTGCCGCGGACAATCGAATCATCGCAGAAAAGCAGACGTTTCCCTTCGATTTTCTCCTGAATCGGAATAAGTTTCATGTGTGCTACAAATTCACGCATCTTCTGATTCTGAGGCATAAATGATCTCGCCCATGTCGGAGTATATTTGACAAATGAACGTTCATAAGGTTTATGTTTCGCATTGGAATAACCGACTGCATGCGGAATACCTGAATCCGGAATTCCGCAAACAGAATCAATTTCAACATCATCGTCATTTGCCATGCTCGCTCCATTGCGATTACGGGCGCATTCTGCATTAACTCCTTCGTAAATCGAAGAGGGATAGCCGTAATAAACCCACAAAAAAGCACAAATTTTGCATGTATCACCGGGAGCTTTTTTCTGTACGACTTTATCACTGTCTATTTCGACAATTTCACCGGGACCGAGTTCATATTTTAATGAATACCCGAGATTTGGGAAAGCTGTACTTTCCATAGTGACAGCGAAACCATCCTCTTTCTCTCCGATGATGACCGGAGTTCTGCCGTAACGGTCACGGGCGGCATATATTCTGCCATTGGTCAAAATAAGAATGGAACATGACCCGTCGATCTGCTCCTGTGCATATTTTATACCATCAACAATAGAATCTTTTTCATTTATCAATGTGGCAACGACTTCTGTCGGATTGAATTCTCCATGATTCATTTCAGAGAAATGCGACATTCCGCGACTGAATGCTTTCTTTGCAAGCTCATCAAGATTATTTAATCTGCCAACCGTTGCAATAGCATAACTTCCGAGGTTGGAATAAATCGTCAGCGGCTGGTCTTCAAGGTCACTGATAATACCGATTCCAGCCTTGCCATGAAAAAGATCGATCTCATCATCAAATTTGGAACGAAACGGAGAATTTGTAATATCATGAATACGGCGGATGATTCTGCCATTGTCATTACATACAGCCATCCCCCCTCTTTGAGTCCCGAGATGAGAATGATAATCTGTTCCGTAAAAAATATCACCTATACAATCATTTTTTGATACTGCACCGAAAAAACCGCCCATATATAAATCTCCTGATTTTTCAATTTTTTTATCTATGTAGTAATTTACTATTCTTTTTCCATTTTAGCAAACAAATATTTAGAAAAATAGACAAAAAAAATCCGTTTCCGCCATTTTTCAGACGGAAACGGACATCAGCAAATGCTTTTTATTCTTCGATGCTCATGCTTTCATCATCAAATTCAGCAATCAACTCTTCCTCGGGGAAGTCATCGAAGTTGTCATCATCGTCATTCCAGTCGACATCGTCATCTGCCAGAGCGACATATTCAGTATATTCTTCTTCGGGTTCTTCCTCGATAATATCGGGTTCAATTTCTGTGCCGAGATATTTGAGACGCAGTGACTGCATCAATTCAGTACCGGTACCGGCAGGAATCAAATGACCTGTAATAACGTTTTCTTTGAAACCGTTGAGGTTATCGACACGACCGATAGTGGCAGCTTCAGTAAGAATACGGGTGGTATCCTGGAATGATGCTGCAGAGATAAAGCTTTCAGTTTCCAGAGCTGCTTTGGTGATACCGAGCAGGATGGGTTCAGCTTCAGCAGGTTTGCCGCCGCGATCAATGATTTCCCGGTTTGCACGATCAAATTCAGAACGGTCAAGCTGTTCACCGGGCAGCATATCAGTATCACCGGATTCGGTAATGCGAACTTTCTGCATCATCTGGCGGATGATGATTTCAACGTGTTTATCGTTGATTTCAACACCCTGCGCACGGTAAACGAGCTGGATTTCGTTGACCAGATAGCTCTGAAGTTCTGCTGCACCGCAAACTTCAAGCAATGACTGCGGGACGATTGAACCTTCAGTAAGTTTCTGACCTTTGCGGACATAGTCGCCCTTGCTGACATTGAAGTGCTTGTTGGCGGGAATGTTGGAGTGTTCTTCAACTTTACCGGATTCAGGATCACGGATAGTCAAATGACGTTTACCCTTAACGATCTTGTCAGTTTCGATGTAACCGTCAATACGGGAGATTTCGGCGACATCTTTGGGCTGACGTGCTTCAAACAACTCAGCAATACGGGGCAAACCTCCTGTAATGTCCTTGTTTTTGGCACTCTGACGGGGAACACGGGCAACAACCATACCGGGAAGAACCTCTTCACCGGCTTTAGTCATAAGGAACGCACCTGCAGGCAGCGGATAATTTGCAAGGAAATCGCCGTTTGCATCATTGATAACGATCTGCGGATGCAAGTCGTCACGGTGTTCCATAACGGTAACTTCTTCTGTATCACCACGGCGCTGACGGCTCAAAGTAACGCCTTCGATAGCATCTTTAAGCTCAACAGTACCAGCCTGTTCGATAATGATCGGAACATGGTAGGGATCCCAGTGAACGATGACCTGTCCTTCTTTAACAGCTTCATCATTCTGGTAGCGGAGAATTGAACCGGCTTCCAACTCAAAACGTTCAAGTTCAGCTTCACGGAGAGCATCGCTCCAATAATCATATTCGCTGTTGAAAGCAGAACCGATAGCTTCAGCCTCAGTCTTGGCGCGTTCACGGGCGATATTTTCCATACGTTTTGCAGCTTCTTCATCATAAATGATGACATAACCGTTCTTGTTGACAACGACGGTTTCACCCTTCTGATTCTGAACGGTACGGACGTTGAAGTATTTGATATTTCCGGAGTGACGGACAGCAATTTCAGGCTTTTTGTAAGCTGAAGAAGCAGTACCGCCGATGTGGAATGTACGCATTGTAAGCTGAGTACCGGGTTCACCGATTGACTGAGCGGCGATGATACCGAGAGCATCACCGATTTTGGCAACACGGTCACTTGCAAGATTGCGTCCGTAACATTTGATACAGACACCATGTTCAGTTTCGCAGGTGAGAGTTGAACGGATGAGTACCTTCTGAATACCGCGTTTGTCAATGACGTCGCAAACAGCAGGAGTAAATTCACAACCGGCTTCAATAATCAGACGGCCGTCATCAAAGGCGGGGTCACGGATGTCCTGTGCGCTGAAGCGGCCGAGGATACGGTCACGCAAGGGCAGTACGACTTCGTCACCTTCAATAATGGCACTGACCCAGATACCTTTGTAAGTACCGCAGTCTTCTTCACGGCAGATGACATCCTGAGCGACATCGACCAGACGGCGGGTCATATATCCAGAGTCAGCTGTCTTCAACGCGGTATCAGCCAAACCTTTACGGGCACCGTGGGTTGAAATAAAGTATTCAAGAACAGACAGACCTTCACGGAAGTTTGAAAGAATGGGTCGTTCAATAATATCGCCTGACGGTTTAGCCATCAAACCGCGCATACCGGCAAGCTGACGGATCTGATCTTTACTGCCTCGGGCGCCGGAGTCAAGCATGGCGTAAACAGGATTGATTTCACCTTTGCGTGATGCAGTTTCCAGACGGACAAACAATTCATCTGCAACCGCATTACTTGTTTGAGTCCAAATATCGATAACCTTATTATGACGTTCACCGTCGGTAAGAACACCGTTATTGAACTGTGCCATAACTTTGCTGATCTGTTCACGGGCGGCGCTGATAAGTTCTTCTTTCTTTTCAGGAACCTGCAAGTCGGCAATAGAGATTGAGAGACCGGCCTGAGTTGCATAGCGGTAACCGAGTGATTTCAAATCGTCAAGCAATTTGATAGTGGCATCATGACCTGCGATTTTGTATGAAACACTGATGAGTTTACCGAGTTCTTTTTTCTTGGCGACCTGATTGAAGAAACCGATACGGTTATCCCAAATTTCATTGAAAAGACAGCGTCCGGGTGTGGTGAGGATGAATTTTGAATCCTTGTCACCGTAAGGAGTGTCCTTGCCAAGATCAGGGTTCGGAATCTTGACAGCGTCATGAATCTTCAAAAATCCGCAGCTGTAAGAGTAGAGAACTTCAAAATAGTCACGGTAAAGTTTTGCCTTTTCGCGGTTGCGGGGTTCACAGGTAAGATAGTATGAACCAAGCGTAATATCCTGAGTCGGCGAAGTGATCGGCTTACCATTTGAGGGTGAGAAGATGTTGTTCGGAGCAAGCATCAGAAGCTTGGTTTCGATCTGAGCTTCGTTTGACAACGGAACGTGAACAGCCATCTGGTCACCGTCGAAGTCAGCGTTATAAGCAGTACAGACCAACGGATGCAGACGCAAAGCAGAACCTTCGATCAATACCGGATCAAAAGCCTGAATACTCAAGCGGTGCAATGTAGGCGCACGGTTGAGCATGATCGGATGACCTTGAATAACTTCTTCAAGAATATCCCAGACGATGGGTTCACCGCGTTCAATCATCTTTTTGGCACCGCGGACAGTGTGGGCATAACCACGACCTTTGAGGTGACGGATGATGAAGGGTTCAAAGAGAACGAGTGCCATTGTCTTGGGCAGACCGCACTGATCAAGTTTGAGTTCAGGACCGACAACGATAACAGAACGGCCGGAGTAGTCAACACGTTTACCGAGCAGGTTCTGACGGAAACGGCCCTGCTTACCTTTAAGCATGTCACTCAAGGATTTGAGCGCACGGTTGCCTGCACCGGTAACGGCACGGCCGTGACGTCCATTGTCCATAAGAGCATCAACAGCTTCCTGAAGCATACGTTTTTCATTACGTATAATGACTTCAGGAGTACGGAGTTGGAGCAGGTTTCTCAAACGGTTGTTACGGTTGATTACACGACGATAGAGGTCATTCAAGTCACTGGTGGCAAAACGGCCGCCTTCCAGCGGAACCAGAGGACGCAAATCCGGCGGAATAACCGGCAAAACAGTAAGAATCATCCATTCAGGACGTGAGCCTGAATTCAAAAAACCTTCGATCAAACGCAAACGTTTTGCGAGTTTTTTGCGGATAGCTTTATTTTTGGTGCAGCTGAGACTTTCTTCCATTTCGATACGAGCAGCAGGAAGGTCGATATTTTCGAGCAGAGTTTTGATGGCAGGTGCGCCCATATCAGCGATAAAAGCATCGCCGTATGCTTCACGTGCCTGCTGATAATCCAAATCGCTCAAAGTCTGACCTTTCTGCAAAGGAGTATCGCCGGGGTCGGTAACAACATATTCTTCGTAATAAATAACACGTTCCAGAGTTTTGCTGGTCATGTCAAGCAAAAGACCGATGCGGCTCGGCATACACTTGAAAAACCAGATATGAGAAACAGGAACTGCCAATTCAATATGGCCCATACGTTCACGACGGACTTTGGCCTGAGTTACTTCAACGCCGCAACGGTCACAAATAACACCCTTATGACGGACGCGTTTGAATTTACCGCAATTACATTCCCAGTCTTTGGTCGGACCGAAAATGCGTTCACAGAAAAGACCGCCTTTTTCGGGTTTGAAACTGCGATAGTTGATAGTTTCAGGATTTTTCACCTCACCGAAAGACCAGGAACGGATAACTTCGGGTGAAGCAACATTAATTGAAACCGCTCCGAATGAATTGCTCGAACCTTTGCCGAGCAATTCGCGGTATGCATGAGTATTGTCAATCAAGGTAAACCCCCTTTTTTTTAGTCGTTACTCTTTTTCACAGTACGGATGTCGAGACCGAGACTCTGCATTTCTTTAAGCAGAACGTTGAAAGATTCAGGACGACCGGCATCGAGGACATTCTGACCTCTGACGATAGACTCGTAAATCCGTGCGCGACCAGCCTGGTCGTCACTCTTGACTGTGAGCATTTCCTGCAGGTTATATGCTGCGCCGTAGGCTTCGAGAGCCCAGACTTCCATTTCACCGAAACGCTGACCGCCGTGCTGGGCTTTACCGCCGAGCGGCTGCTGGGTAACCAGTGAATAGGGACCGACCGCACGGGCATGGATCTTGTGTGCAACCAAGTGGTCGAGTTTAAGCATATAAACATAACCGACCAGAACACGCTGATCAAAGGGATCACCTGTTCTGCCGTCATACAAATCTGATTTACCGTCATAGACATAACCGCTGTCAGTTCTGCGGAAGCCCCAGTGACGTTCAACACCGTCTTCTTTGGAAACTTTAGCGTTTGCCTGTTTCATCAAATCAATGATTTGATCTTCCTGAATACCGTCAAAGACAGGAGTTGCAACCTTGATACCGAGCATTTTTGCAGCCCAGCCGAGATGGGTTTCAAGCACCTGACCGACATTCATACGGCTCGGCACACCGAGCGGATTGAGGATAATATCAACGGGACGGCCGTCTTCGAGGAAGGGCATATCTTCAACGGGAACGATTTTGGCAACAATACCTTTGTTACCGTGACGACCCGCCATTTTGTCACCGACCTGAATCTTGTGCTTGCATCCGACGTAAACTTTAACACGTTTGATAACACCCATTGACATGGTTTCGCCGGATTCGAGACGTGCCTGATAGTCACGGCGGTATTCTTCGTTTTCTGCAAAACGGGGAATATATTCAGCAATGATCTCAGTGATTTTTTCTTTGAGCGGACATTCTTCCATATCCCATGCGGAATGATGAACAGCCAACTTCTGAATTGAGCTGCGGGTGACCTTACGGTTTGAACTGATCAATACTGCATCGTTCTTTTCAGGAGTTTTATCAATAATGGGATGCGGAAGTTTATTACCGAGCATTTCAGCAGAGAGTTTATCGGTAAGTTCTTCGATAAGCTCATTCTGTTTGCGGCGGTATTCATCCTTGTATTCTTTTGCCTGACGGCGCATTTCAGTCTTGGTCATGGACTGACGGTTGGGATCATTGGCATACTCAATACGAATATCCATGACAGTACCGCCCTTACCTGAAACAGTCAAGCTGGCATCTTTGACATCTGCAGCTTTTTCACCGAAAATGGCATGGAGCAAACGTTCTTCAGGTGCAAGTTCAGTTTCATTTTTGGGCTGAATCTTACCGACAAGAATATCGCCGAGTTTAACCTCCGCACCTTCAAAAACAACACCGTGACTGTCAAGATTACGCAAAGCTTCATCGCTGACATTGGGAATATCACGGGTGATTTCTTCCGGGCCGAGTTTGGTTTCACGACTGATGATTTCAAATTCGTCGATATGGATTGAGGTATAAACGTCTTCTTTGACCAGACGTTCACTGACAATGATAGCGTCCTCAAAGTTGTAACCGCACCACGGCATGTAAGCAACCATTACGTTGCGTCCGAGAGCAAGTTCACCCCCCTGAGTTGCAGCACCGTCAGCAATAACATCACCTTTTTTCACAACCTGACCGCTGCGGACAACAGGACGCTGATTGATACAGCATCCGGCATTGCTGCGGAGGAACTTGTGAACTTTGTATTCAATACCGGGAGCATCAGGAGATGCTTTAGGCAAACCGTCGGGAGTAATTACAATGCGATTGGTCTGGACAGAAGCAACAATACCGTCCTCTTTGGCAACAAGAACTGCACGTGAGTCACGGGCAATAGTTTCTTCCAAACCAGTACCGACGATGGGAGAATCAGTTTCAAGAACCGGAACAGCCTGACGCTGCATGTTTGATCCCATCAAAGCCCGGTTAGCGTCGTCGTGTTCAAGGAACGGAATGATACCGGCAGCAGCAGAAACAAGCTGTTTCGGTGAAACGTCCATGTACTGAACTTCATCTTTGGGATGTTCTTCTGATTCACCTTTGTAACGGGACATGACCATGTCACGGACGAAACGGTTGTTTTCATCAAGCAATGCGTTTGCCTGGGCAATAACAAATTTTTCTTCCTTATCAGCAGTCAGAAATTCAACAGTATCAGTAACCTGACCGTCAACAACTTTACGGTAGGGAGTTTCAAGGAAACCGTATTCATTGATAACTGCATAGAGTGAAAGTGAAGAGATCAAACCGATGTTCGGACCTTCAGGAGTTTCGATCGGACAGATACGTCCATAGTGACTTGTATGAACGTCGCGGACTTCAAAACCGGCACGGTCACGGGACAAACCGCCCGGACCCAATGCACTCAAACGACGTTTGTTGGTAAGTTCACTCAAAGGATTGATCTGATCCATGAACTGTGAAAGCTGACTGCGTGCAAAGAAATCACGGATAACTCCGGAGAAAGATTTCGGATTGATAAGTTTTCCGGGAGTGATATTGGTGTCTTCATTGTTGTTGAAAAGAGTCATGCGTTCACGAACCATACGTTCGGTACGCAGCAAACCTGCACGGCACTGATTCTGGAGCAATTCTCCGACAGTACGGACACGGCGGTTGCCCAAATGGTCAATATCATCGACTTCGCCGTTTCTGTGACGCATCTGAATAAGAACCTTGGTAGCTTCCATGAGGTCAAGTTTATTCAAAGTGCGTTCAGTCAGGGGCAGATCAAGACCGAGGCGTTCATTGATTTTGAAACGTCCGACAGTACCGAGGTCATAACGCAAATTGTCAAAGAAAAGACGTTTGACAAGAAGTTTGGCATTGGCAATATTCGGGGGATCTCCGGGACGCATGCGGCGATAAATCTCTTTGAGAGCGCCTTCTTCGTCACGGGAAGGATCTTTGCGCAGACAGCCGATGATATAATGGTCGCCGTCAGCGACATGAGCCAAATCAATTGACTTGATACCGGCATCCTGAAGAAGCTGAAGATGATTTTCAGTGATCTGAACAAGCTCTTCGATAATGACGACATCATTTTCATTGGTAATATCATCAATGGTGTAATAACCGTCAAGAGAGTCTTTTTTGAGCAGAGAAGCAACAGTGTGAGTTTCGACAGTGTAGATATTTTCGAGGATGTCACGGTTGCTTTCATAACCGATTGCACGCAGGAAAGTTGTAATGAGGAACTTGCGGCGGCGACGGCGGCGATCAAGATAGATATAGATGTAATCATTGATGTCAAACTGAACATCCATCCATGAGCCGCGATCGGGAGTAATTCTGTATGAATAAAGAGTTCTGCCGGAAGTATGACGTGCTTTTTCAAAGCAGATACCGGGAGAACGGTGCAGCTGACTGATGATAACACGTTCGGCACCATTGATAATAAAAGTACCGCTTTCGGTCATAATGGGAATGTCACCCATGTAAACATCTTCTTCAGTTTCAACGCCATTGCGTTTCAAACGGAATTTGACATACAAGGGGGCATCATAAAGTTTACCGTCCTTGATACATTCAACAACTTCAGTCTTGGGCGTGCCGACTTCATAAGATACGAATTCGACAGAGGACTGACCGTCAAAACTGGTGATCGGGAAAATCTCATTGAAGACTTCCTGAAGACCCTGATTTTTGCGTTCCGCAGGCGGAACGTCCTGCTGGAGGAAATTGCGGTAAGAGTCGATTTGCAAGCCGATCAAGTCCGGCACTGCAAGGACATTCTGCAATTTACCAAAACTAATGCGATTACTCATGTTTCACCGTTTCGTTAAAGGTTATGTTAAAGTTTAATAATTCCGGAATAAGAATGACTGATTGTCTGTCAGCAAGCAAAAAACCACACTTGCCGGAGATTTCATCCCCGAGTTCCAGACAAAATAAGTCAATTCCAAAGATAAACCACCTGAATACGAAAAAAACAAAAAAAGAAAAAAATCAAACTTTTTTACGATTTTTTTTAGCTTTTTTTGCAATTAAAACAATTAAAATGATTTATCTTTGAAATTGACTCAAAAAATCAAGAAAAATTGCGGTACAGAAAAAACCACCTGCACCGCCATTTCTCATCTTCCTTGCAGAAAAAACCACCTGCAGGAAGTTATCGAAACAGAGAGGCTTCGATGAAGCCTCATCTGTTCAAGCGGCTGAAATGAACTTACTTGAGTTCGACAGCAGCACCGGCGCCTTCGAGCTGAGCTTTGATTTTTTCAGCTTCTTCTTTGGCAACGCCTTCTTTGACGGGTTTGGGTGCGCCTTCAACGAGGTCTTTAGCTTCTTTGAGACCGAGACCGGTGATAGCACGGACTTCTTTGATAACAGCAACTTTGTTGTCGCCGAAAGATTTGAGGATGACGTCGAAGTCAGTTTTTTCTTCAGCAGCAGCTGCAGCGCCAGCGGCGGGAGCAGCAACAGCAGCAACAGCAACAGGAGCTGCAGCGCTGACGCCAAGACGTTCTTCAAGAGCTTTGACGAGTTTAGAAAGTTCGAGAACAGTCATGTTCTCAACATAAGAGATGAATTCTTCCATTTTGTTTTCTTCTGACATGATTAGATGCCTCCATGTAATAAGGTTGTTTCTTAATTATTTTTCTTGTCTTTATAAGCATTAATAACATTGATAATGCTTGCAGCCTTTGCGTTAAGCAGCGAGACCAAATTTCTTGAAGGAGCCTGGAGAACGCCGAGCAACTGAGCGCGGAGAACTTCCTTGCTGGGGAGAGATGCGATCATATCGACATCTGCAACGCTGAGAGCAACGCCTTCAAAATATCCGCCTTTGGGAGCGACCTGATTGCAGGTTTTGCCGAATTCCATAATGATCTTTGCAACGACACTTGCATCACCGCTGCCGCAGACAATTGCGGTACTGTCGGTAAAATTGATGCTGTCCAATGCAGTGATTTCAGAAAGTTCAGCAGCCTTTTTGATCAAGGTATTTTTAAGAACATGAACACCTGCACCTGCTTCAGCAAGTTTGTTGCGCAGGACGGTCATGTCTGCTACTTTAAGACCACTGTAAGAGATGAAATAAACATAATCTGAGTCTTTCAAAAGACTGCCGATGTAGTTTACCAAATGCAGTTTTTCACTTCTCATTATTTCACCCTCACAAGTTCTTTGGTGTTAATACGCACACCGGGGCTCATTGTGGAAGACAATGTGCAGCTGATGAAATAGACACCTTTAGCCGTTGCGGGCTTGGCTTTGTCCAAAGCATCAATGACTACATTGATATTTTCCAGAAGAGCATCGGCTTCAAAGGAAAGTTTGCCGCAGGGGACATGGACACAACCGCCGCGATCTGCGCGGAATTCTGCACGTCCTGCCTTTGCTTCAGCAACAGCTGCACCGACAGAATCGGTAACTGTACCGGTTTTGGGGTTAGGCATCAAACCTTTGGGACCGAGCTGACGTCCGAGGGGACGAACCAGCTTCATTGCGTCGGGAGTTGCGATCAAGACGTCAAATTCAGTCCAGTTGTCTTTGATTTTGGCAACGATATCTTCGTAACCGACATAATCTGCTCCGGCAGCTTTAGCTTCTTCAGCCTGTGCGCCGTCTGCAACAACTGCGACTTTGACGGATTTACCGGTACCGCGGGGCAATGCGACAGCGCCACGGACGGTCTGATCGGATTTACGGGTATCCACGCCGAGTTTGATAGCCAATTCAACGGTTTCGTCGAATTTGGGATGAGGCATGGACTTCAAAATGTTGATAGCTTCTGCAAGTGTGTACTTGTTGTCACGGGAAAAAGCAGCCATCTGTGACTTATACAATTTTGATAAGCTCATTCGGTCACCTCGATTCCCATGCTGCGCGCAGTACCTTCGATAATGCGCATTGCTGCTTCTTCATCACGAGCATTGATGTCATCCTTCTTGATCTTGACGATTTCACGGATCTGCTCACGGGTGATGACACCGGCTTTTTCCTTACCGGGTTTGTGTGCTGCGGAAGCGACACCTGCTGCCTTTTTGACGAGGACAGCTGCCGGGGGGGATTTGCAGATAAATGTGAAAGAACGATCCTGATAGACCGTGATCACGACAGGGATAACCATACCGCTCTGAGACTGAGTGGCAGCGTTGAACTGTTTACAGAACTCCATAATGTTACAACCTGCGGCACCGAGAGCGGGACCGATCGGGGGAGCGGGATTAGCTGCCCCTGCAGGGATTTGCAACCGGATCAAGCCTGTAACTTTTTTCGCCATAGTTGATCTCCGTTTTCTCTCAATCGTGGTCCGAACAGGCAGGCGTTCTGCCACATATTGAGCATCTTATTTTGTTTATAATAGTTTTGACTGCACTCAATCAGTAGTGCGGTCAACCTGCCAAAACTCCAATTCTACGGGAGTGGAACGACCGAAAATCGAAACCATAAGTTTGAGTTTGCCTCTTTCATTATCGATTTCCTGAATAGTTCCTTCAAAGTTTTCAAAAGCACCATCTTTGATACGGACAACTTCGCCGACTTCAAATGCAATTTTAGGACGGACAACATCATCGTCAGTACAACTCTGACGGAGCATATCCTCAGCTTCCATAGGAGAGAGCGGAATGGGTTTATTGCCGCCGCCGAGGAATCCGAGAACACCCTGTGTACCGCGAATAAAGTACCAGGCATTTTCATCAATACGCCCCTCTGCATCATAGAGATCCATGCGGATCAAAAGATAACCGGGGAAAAACTTTCTGGTAGTGGTGATACGTTTCCCCTGACGGACTTCTGAAACCCGTTCAGTAGGAATAAATACCTCATACACCGGAACCGTATCAACATTTTTGAGCTGACGCAAAATAGTCTCGCGAACCTTGTTCTCGTGACCGGACAATGTATGAACTACAAACCACTGTCCTTTGCTTCTGTCTTCCATAGGAATATCCATATTACAATAACCTCAAATTAAAAAGTTCCGGTAGTAATAAACTTCACGAAATAACGTGCAATAATTTCTACAACAGCAACGAAAACAGCCAGACCTACCATAGCTACGATAACGAGCAAAGTTGATTCTGCAAGATTTGACTTGGAAGGCCAGGTACAGCGTTTCATCTCTTCTGTGATTTCAACAAAAAAGTGACGGACCTTTCCCATAACACTGTCAAAAGAATCTATAAAAGATGTCTTACTTTTTTTAACTTCGTTTGCCATAAAAATTCTCGTTTAATATTGTTTCCATTAAAAAATGGCAGGAGCGGTGAGGCTCGAACTCACGACCTGCGGTTTTGGAGACCGCTGCTCTAGCCAACTGAGCTACACTCCTATCCGTAACCGGAGGATATCTCCGATTTTACTCCGCAGGAGGATTGGCATCCAAACACATCATCGCCAATCTCCACGGAGCTGCTGCCTTTCGGCATCCCGCAAAAAAATTAACGGGTTTCCTTGTGAATCGTATGTTTACGTTCGAAGGGGCAATATTTGCTCTTTTCGATACGATCGGGAGTGTTGCGTTTTTCTTTCATCGTAGTATAGTTACGACGTTTACATTCAGTACACTCCAAAGTGATTTGTTCACGAGCCATAATAAACTCCGGATTTTCATTAATTATCCCGGGCGGCATTTTTCATACCGTCCGGGATCAATTTTTTCTAAAAACTCAAGCAGTCTTCCGATTACTTGACGATTTCGGAAACGCGACCGGAAGCAACGGTACGACCGCCTTCACGGATAGCGAAACGAAGACCTTTATCCATAGCGATCGGAGCGATAAGTTCGACGCTGATGGAGACATTGTCGCCGGGCATAACCATTTCAGTGCCTTCGGGCAAGCTGATAGTACCGGTAACGTCAGTGGTGCGGAAATAGAACTGAGGACGATAGTTGGTGAAGAACGGAGTATGACGGCCGCCTTCTTCTTTGCTCAGAACGTAGATTTCGCCTTTGAACTGAGTATGGGGAGTGATGCTGCCGGGTTTAGCAAGAACCTGACCACGTTCGACGTCGTCTTTCTTGGTACCGCGGAGCAAGCAACCGATATTATCACCTGCACGACCTTCGTCGAGAAGTTTGCGGAACATTTCGATACCGGTGACGGTAGTTTTGGTGGTGGGACGGATACCGACAATTTCGATTTCGTCGTTAACTTTAATAACACCGCGTTCGACACGGCCGGTAACAACGGTACCGCGACCTTCAATACTGAAAACGTCTTCGATCGGCATCAGGAAGGGCTGATCAGTGTCACGGGCAGGTTCGGGAATGTAGCTGTCAACTGCATCCATCAATTCATAGATGCATGCGCAAGCGGGATCATCGGGATTACCATCAGCTTCAACAGCCTTGAGAGCAGAACCTTTGATAATCGGAATATCATCACCGGGGAAGTCATAAGAGCTGAGAAGTTCACGAATTTCCATTTCGACGAGTTCGAGCAATTCGGGGTCATCGAGCTGGTCGCATTTGTTCATGAAAACAACGATTGCGGGAACGCCAACCTGACGAGCCAACAAAACGTGTTCACGGGTCTGAGCCATAGGACCGTCAGTAGCAGCGATAACGAGGATAGCACCGTCCATCTGAGCAGCACCGGTGATCATGTTTTTAACATAGTCAGCGTGTCCGGGGCAGTCGACGTGAGCATAGTGACGGTTTGCAGTCTGATATTCAACGTGAGAAGTATTGATGGTAATACCACGTTCACGTTCTTCGGGAGCGTTGTCGATTTCAGCATAGCTGCGTTTTTCACCACCGAATTTGTTGGTGAGAGCCATAGTGATAGCAGCAGTCAGAGTGGTTTTACCATGGTCAACGTGGCCGATAGTACCGACGTTAACATGCGGTTTCGATCTTTCGAATTTTTCCTTAGCCATTTTTTCCTCCTTTATAAACGTTATAGAGTCAGCTAAATGTTGTTATTATTTCAAGTTCAAAAAACTTTTACCTTCAAAAAATGGAGCCCTCAACCGGACTTGAACCGGTGACCTCATCCTTACCAAGGATGTGCTCTACCGACTGAGCCATGAGGGCATATTCAGTACTGTTTACATTGAAAAAAAATGGTACTCGAGGGGGGACTTGAACCCCCAAGGATTGCTCCATATGGACCTCAACCATACGCGTCTGCCAGTTCCGCCACCCGAGCACTTGAGAAAGTACAGTTCAATTGTGAACAGTGCTTATACTATACCCCATTTATCTGATTTTGCAAATGAAAAAAGTGCTTTTTTTTGATTTTTTTCAATTTTTTTTGATTTTTTACCGATTTTTCTATCAAAAACGCACCTTATAAAAGCTGTTGAACATATTTTCAGTCAAACTTTCTATCAAAAAAGCCGCAAGTTTATTGCCCTGCCCCGGCTCTGCTCCGAAATATTTCTCCATAAACGTACCCATGCCATTGACGGTCAAATACACCGGCAGCTGTTTTTTTCCGCCTTTTTTGCTGTAAAGGATATGAACAGCCTCTATTGCAGCATCAATGCTCTGTCCGAGTTCAGCAGCGAACGGCATCCAGAACATTTCTGTAAGAGGAGGAGCAAAACCATTCAGCGCGGCAAATACTCCGGGATCAAGATACAAACGTATGCTCGGATGATATACTGTCACATCATTTATCCGCAACACCTTATTCTTCAACAATTTAACCAGAGATTGCGGCAAATCATCCATTATTTCCTGTATTTTTATTATATAGTTGCCTTGCGTTGAGATAATATTCGTGCCGCCATCATCGCGACGGGCAATATCAGCCGAAGATTTAAAAAAACGTATCATTTCAACAATAAGTCCGGGACTTGCCTGCGGCACATCCATCGCATTGAAGGCATTGCTGACTTTCTGCAAAAGCGATTCATTTGCAAGAGCTTGCAGCAATCCATTGCGAACAGCAAATTCCTTCAAACCATCAACTGAAGTAGCAAAAAACACCTCCACAGTACGGTGATTGCGTCGTCTGAACCATTCTGCAACTGCATGAAAATCAGCACTTTCAAGCGTTGCAATCACCATATCCGCAAGTTCAGACTCGCTTATTCTGCCACCGAAATTCTCCTTCTCATGCACAGAATATTCAACTGCCAGAGCGATATCTTCTGCAAAGCAGCTGTTTTCACGCATGCCGGCACTCAAAAAACAATAAATAAGTTCACTCTGCAATTCAGCTGCATTAAACGGAGCCTCATTGCCGTCATTATCTGTAAGAAGAAAGTTTTTTTCACCGAACTTTATCATAATCAATCACTTATTCAATGCTCTTATCTCATTGATAAACTCATCTACGTCTTTAAATTTACGGTACACAGAAGCAAAACGCACATACGCAACCTGATCCACTTTTTTCAAAGCCTCCATAACTATGCGTCCGATTTCAGCACTCGGCACATCTTTATCAAACTCCTTCTGGATTATACCGTTAACATCCTCGACGATCTGATCTATTTTATCAGAATCAACCGGCCGCTTATAACATGCATTTCTTATTCCGCGGCGCAATTTATCCTTGTCGTAATCTTCGCAGATCCCGCTGCGTTTGACAACTCTCAACTCTTCTCTTATAATTCCCTCGTAAGTGGAAAAACGGTGGGAACAATTGAGGCATACACGGCGGCGGCGCACACCTGCGCCATCCTTTACCGCACGGGAATCAACAACTTTGTCATCAAGAAATCCGCAAGCCGGACATTTCATTTTTCATTCCTCCAAATCATATTCAATTTTTTCCAATTTCTGACCCATAATCCGGCACATCCGGAAATTTTACCGGTATTATTCTGCCAATTCTGCAAATACCCAAGCCACGCCGGGTATGTACTGATATTTTCAACAGCCGGTGTACATACAATAAAAACACTTCCCTGTTCTTTTACTTTTTTCAACATACTCAAACGTTTATCAATATCCGTAACTGCTTTATCAGAAACAAAATCAATTGCCAGAGCATCACATTTTTCCAACAAATCAACTATTCTTCCGCCAGTAAGCCACCCCTGCTCACCCGACTCAACAACTTCTCCGTCCAAAAGAAGAACCATCTGTTCAAGATCCAGAATTTTGCGGCAATCAACAAGACTGTGCATTGATTTTGTAAACATACAGTCATTCGGACTTCCGGTATTTTTGTTATAATCACGCCAAACCATCAGCATTCCGGCAGGACGGTCAAGATTCCTGTCATTCCAGCGATTCATTTCAAGGGCAATGATCACTGTCGGCATTTCCGCACTTTCCGGCAATTCCTTCCAGAACTGCTTGAGATTCAACAATGTATTACGGTATGGATTGCCGTTCCCACGGACAAACTCACGTCCTTTTCGGCGGTTGATATAAAAACTTTCCCGCAAAAGATAAAAAGTTTTCAAACTCTTTGAATTCAAGAAGATAACAAAGTCACAAATCTTTCTACCCCGCTCTGTTTCAATATCTGCATCACAACTGTCAGCAAAAGGAATTGCCACTGCATCAAAACCGGAATACTTAACAGATTCAGCAAAATATTCCGGATATTTCAACGCAAAATCCAACTCTTCTGTATCAAGCAGCAGCGTTGCTTCATATTTATTACCAAATATTTGCGACATTTTTTCTGCATTTTCAATATCTTTTTTCTGCAATATCAGCTCTTCCGGATACTGCACTCGGACAGCAGAACTGCATCCGCAAAACAACAAAATCAATGCCAATAAAAAAATATTTCTCAACATGATCAACTCCTTTTTTTGCAGTTAATGTACATCTTCAACTTGATAAAGTCAACAAATAATGTTATATTTAATCAGATGTTTTTATAATTTTTACTGTTTCATAATGTTTATATACAAAGGATTATTACCATGGCTGACCCACTGCAACCCTTCCGTGATGCTATCGACAGCATTGACAAACAAATCATCGATCTTCTGGCTGAACGTTACAAAAATGTCAGCGAAATCGGCAATATAAAACGCTCGCGCCACATGCCGATATATGTACCGGAAAGAGAAAAAGCCCTGATGGCTAAACTCTTGCAATACAACAACAACCGTCTCGACGACAACACAGTAAAGGCAATTTACCGTGAGATCATTTCAGGAGCGATCCGTACAGAACTGCCGCTCAAAGTAACTTTTCTCGGGCCGAAAGGCACATTTTCACATCAGGCAGTCATGCAGCATTTCGGTCATGGAATTGAAGCCATTCCATGCAACAGCATCATCGAAGCTCTGCATTCTGTCGAAAAAGGCTTATCAGATTTTGCGTGCGTCCCGGTTGAAAACGCTATCGAAGGCGTTGTAAATCAAACACTTGACACTTTAAGAGAACTTGATTTGCAAATAACTGCCGAATTTAAAATCAGAATATCTCATTATCTGTTGTCAAATTTTGCCATAGACCGCATAAAAGTCGTTTACAGCCATCCGCAGATACTCGGTCAATGCCGTAAATTTCTGGCAGAAAAACTCCCGAACACCCTTACTCTCGAATGTCCGTCCAGCGTCAGTGCCATTGAAGCCGCCATCGCAAGTCCCGACAGTGCAGCGATTGCAGGCAATGCCGCCATCGAAATGTCAGGTCTTCGCGTCATTGCTGAACATATTGAAGATCACCCCCGCAATATGACCCGTTTTCTCATCGTCGGCAAGCAGTCTCCTGCCGTCACCGGGGATGACAAATGTTCAATATGCTTCGTGCTTCAGGATCGCAGCGGTGCGCTCTTCGACGTTTTAAAACCGCTTCAGACAAGAAATATTTCAATGAGTATGATCGAAAGCCGCCCATTCAGCACTACCGGTCAATATTGCTTTTTCGTTGATATTGAAGGACATGAACAGGATGAAGCTGTTGCTGAAGCTCTGGCGGAAATCAAAAATGCAAGTTCATTTTTCAAAATTCTCGGAAGCTATCCGCAAAAACGGTAATTTTTTGCAAAAAAACAGCTATCATTACTTGCATTCTGTTTTTCCGGTGCTAATATAAATCAGATACATTTTATTGATATATACCAGAAAAAAAATAGAATCTGAACAATGCCGAGCAAAACTGAACAACTTTTTCAGACAGTCAGACAACAGATACTCGACGGAAATTATGCCAAAGGCAGTAAATTTCCTGCGGGGCGGGATTTTGCCGCACACTACAATGTCTCCTATCTTACAGCAAATAACGTTCTGAAAATGCTTGAAAATGAAGGATTTCTACTCCGCTATCACCGCAAAGGCTCATTTGTCACCCTGCCTGAAATTACACTGAAAAAATCAGATGATACATTCAAGGCAGGTTACTTTGTCGATGTCAATGTAAGTTATTTCAGCCGTTTTTTCAAAGAACTTCTGACTCTGACAGCGGCACAGGATATATACAATATTCCGCTGGATATGACTCCGACAAATATCAATACTTCTCCGGACGAATATAAACGCTGGCTTGAAAATATTTTCAGCAAACATTACAATTCCATTACCATTTATGCCGACCGGCACTTTCCTTTCAAGGAACTGAAAAAATATGAGAATGAAATTGATCAGATAAACTTCATTTTCTACGACAGTTGCGGTGTCCCATTCCCGAATGCAAACCGCTTCATCGTTGACATGGAACAAGTCGGCTATCTGGGGGCATCACACCTTTTTGAATGCGGTGCAAAAAAAATATTTATGAATACAGTCTCAAACTTGAGTTCATCATACCGTCTGCAAATGGGCTTGAAAAATGAAGATCACGAATTTCTGATAATGAAAGGTATTGAACGGGCATTTGAAGAAAACAATATAGATTTCTGGAAAAATTTCAAAACCTGTGAAAGCGCATCTATTTCTGAATCTGATTTTATAAAATTCATCCGTGATGAAAAATTTGACGGTTTTTTCTCTCTCAGCAATTTTCATCTGGAACGTATCTATTATGCGGCAAAAGCTCTCAACATGAAACCCGGCAGAGATATTTTCTGTGTTGAAACCGGAAATTCAGCGTGGAATAATATTTACGCACCGCCTTTGAGTTCAATATCATTCAATGAGATCGAAATTGCCCGGCTGACGGCAAAAGCCATGCTTGAAAACTGGCATGGCAAATGTATAAATATACAACCTGAAATCATTAAAAATAAAACTTCCAAACATTAAACACACAACCTTTAACCTATTACAGAAAGGGAAAAAAATGAAAAAAACATTCACACTCATTGAACTGCTCGTCGTGATTGCCATCATTGCAATCCTTGCAGGCATGCTTCTGCCGGCATTGAACAAAGCCCGTGAACGCGCAAGACAGGCAACATGCACCTCCAATCTGAAACAAATCGGCACAGCATTGCATCTTTATATTTCCGATAATGAAGATTATATCCCCGGTTGGGCAATGAGCAAAACTACCCAGGATGTAGGTTCAGAAAAATGGGTCGCACTGCTTGCTCCTTATGCTAATACAGCAGTACCGTGGGTTTGCCCCGCTTCAAAAGATGCCGCCCATCCGGAAGTTGCAAATTTGAAAAGCCGCAAAAATTTTGAATCTTCTTCTGAAGCATTTTCCTCTCTCGCCAACTGTCAGAGTATAGGAATCAACGTTTGTGACGGTCCGAAAGGAAATCGCGGTTTCGGTTTCACACAATACAAAACAAACAAAATTTATAATCCCGGTTCACTTGTTTATGCCGGTGATGCGACTGGAAACCGTACAGACAGCTACAATCCGAGCAATGAAAATCTTCAACTTTGCGTAAAGGCGGCACTGCATAAAGATTCAATTGTTTCAACAAGTAATGAAGGACTGAGCTGGTATCCGCATCATAAAACCGGAATCAATGTTCTCTTTTTCGGCGGTAATGTTGATAATATCAAACTGAACACATTCAAGCAATGGTGTTCTTCCGCAATAAATAACATCACTGCCACCGGCAATCCTGCCCATAAATATACACACTTTCTGAAAATCAAGGATACAAACTGATGAAAAAATCAACTCTCATTCTTATTATATTTTTTGCGGTTTCAGCAGTTTTTGCCCGTCCCGGAGATATGACACTTGAAGCAGGTCCGTACAAAGTCGTTTTTGAAGAAAAAAACGCATGGTGCAGTGCGCAGTATTTCTATGACGGTACTGAAATCGGCAACCGCAACGGATTCTACGGCACCATTTTTGCTTCAGCACAAAATAAATTTGTCGGCTCAGGTCACACCGAGGGCGGCAAAGAAAAACTTATTTCCGCCAAACTTGTCATTGACGGTGTTGAAACTCCCGTATGCGCAAAAGAATTCAAAGGCAAAAAAATCGAATTTACCAAAGTTTCCATGCTCAACAACCTCAAAGTTACTGCAAAAATGACGATACTTCCGGAAAATATCATCATTGATAAATCTTTTGAGGCAGTCGAAGAGCAGAAATTTTATTCCATCTATATTTTCCAGTTCTGCTGGGATATTGCCAATGACAAATGGCTCATCAACCGTCCCAACGGGACTTTTGACAGCGGCGAATTCAAAAGCAATGAGGGCTGGTTTCTGCGCGGCAAAGAATCCGAAATCCGCTACTGCGCTCTCTACAACAGCAAAGCGAAAAAAGGATTTATCGGATTTTTCAGCAAATATTTCCCGCAGCAGGGCTATTATTATTTGTGGGACAGAAAAGTTTATCACAAATTCTACTTCACTGCAAGCAATCCCAAACTGCTGAAAAAAGGTTATAAATCTCCGGATTATCAGTTCGTTATCAAAGGTTTTTCAGCAGAAAACGCCCAATGGCAGGACTCTGTCAAAGCTCTCGGCAATGAGCTGGACAAAAAATATCCGCTCCCCGAAGCTCCGAAAAAAATCGAACTTTTCAAAACTCCGAAAAAACTCGTTGGCAACGGCAAATTCCTCTTTGACAAAAATCTTATCAATCTGGCGAAAAACAAAAAGTACACCGTTACTCTGGATATTAAAAAATCAGGTGAAATTTCTGCTAAAACTCACCACAATTACGTCCTTGTCGGGCAGCACAATCCGCAGCGTAAATTCTCCGTTTTCCGCACTACTGCAGCTCAGGTCAAAAATGACGGCAAATGGCACACCGTCAAAGGCGAATTTACCACCCCTGAACAGATTTATGAAACTTCAATTATTTTTTACAACTGCTTCTCAAAAGGCGAAGTTGAATATAAAAATGTGATAATTGAACAGCAATAAGGTATATTTTTATGAAGTTGACAACATTTATTTTAACTTTCTTATGTTCAGCACTTCTTGTTGCTGAACAACGTGTAATGCCGCTTGAAAGCAGTATCATGAACGGCTGCTATATGCAAACCGGCATTTTAAAAGCTCATAAAACTCTGCCGTCACAACAGGGAAAAAACATTATCAATATTTCACCCGCAAGCGCAGTGAGCCTCTTCTTTCAGGAAGATGTTTTCGCACGCAAAGGCGGCGCCAAAGAAAATGAACTCATCCAAATCAAAAAAAGTGCTTTTGAATACACTCCGCAGAAAGATAATGACGGTTCAGATTATATCGACTATTGCCGCAAAGCAAATTACCAGTTCAATGTAGAGACTGCCGGAAAATATCAAGTTTATTTCCGCATGCGCTGCCCGTCAAAAGCAAATTGGACATTTTTTTTCATGTTTGAAGGAGAAAAAACTCCGATTCATCTGCAAAAACTCATCCCCGCAGCCAACCAATGGTTCTGGGCGCCCGGTCCGGTTGTCACTCTTGAAAAACGCAACTATCAATTTACTATCGACAGTCTGCTGAACGGCAAACGCCTCGGAGCGATCGCTTTTGTTCCCGCCGGAACTCCCCCCCCGCAAGGGAAACTCCCCTATGCAGAAAACAGAAAAATCACCTCCGCTTCAATGCTCTTCCGCAATGCCCGCCCATCAGGAGTGCAGGCATTTGATAAAATCATTTACAAAAAAGTATCTTCAAAAGGTATTATCGACCTTTACGGCAGTACTGATAACGGAAAAACTTTCAAAAAAATCATCAACGGCAATGTCAAATCATTTCCGGTCACCACACACGGTCTGACCATAAAAGCTGAATTCAAACAGGATGCCCAAGGCAATATGCCTGAAGCCGCAGATATAAGTTTGCTCTATCAATTTGATCCGAAAGCATTTGCAACTCTTTCCAACGCAACAGGCACACTCTCATTCACCCGCAAAAACGGAGCATTGTCCGGAATTCAGCTCAATGAAAATAAACATTACTTCCAAACCGAAGGAATTGACAAAAGTTTATTTGAACTTCTCCTCAAACAACCCGGCAAAAAGGCAAAACGCTATCTCTCGCACAAAAATGCCGTTTTGAAATACATCAAACAGAATAAAAATTCAATCAATATCAAATGGGATTTTCCAAAAGAAAACATTCAGGTCGAACTTACAGTCAAAGCCAATCAAAAAACATTTGACTGGGATTTCACTGTCATAAACAACAATAAATCATGGGACGTAATTGAAGTTGAAGCTCCCCGTCTGCATGAACTGCATGCTCCATGCTCTCCTGAAAATGAAATCCTCGTATGGCCTTTCTCCGCAGGAGAATTTCTTCCTGCTCCGGCACTCAAAGGCGAGCAGTCTGTAACTTATCCTGACCATGCAGGGCTTCCGTTTGTGATGCTTACCGATGGTAAATGCGGGTTTTATGCTGCAGCTCACGACAAATTCCTCATCACTACCCATATAAACAGCAAAGCCAACAGCGGTCAGAATGCTGTTGAAATATCTTTCAACCGTGTTCACCGTATCAAAGGCGGGGAAAAACGCACTTACTCTTTTGCCATAGCCCCCTTCTCCGGCACATGGCACGAAGGAGCGAAAATATACCGTGAATTTTTCTACAAAAATTATCCCGTCAATAAATACCGCCCGTGGCTCCGCAACATCGACTCATGGGTTCAGGGCAGTTCCCTCGGTCACACCGGAGCCGTCCGCGGCTATGATTCATACAATTATATGCAGAATGACATAAAAAATGCCTCATTCCTCTCCATTCCATACATTCAGGCATGGGGATGCAATATGAACGGCGCATGTCCGACTTATTACCTGCCGCGTCTGGACAAAGGCGGGGAAAAACTTTTCGCTGAAAATATCAAATCATGGCGCGACAAAGGCGGTTATATCGGTCACTATTATTTCGGAAACGGCATGGCATGGTATTACAGTTTGAGCGATTATTACTTCGGCATCCCGTGGAGCAAATATCCCGCCGATGTTCAGCCTCCGTCATGGGAATGGTTCGTCAAAAACAAAGAATACATCAGCGATAGCATTGACATCAACAAAGAAGAGCTGATGAAAAAGGTCGCTGTTATTACCGAAAATCAGAAAAAAGGCAAATTCATTTCCGGCGGCTACGGCGAAAGTTATATCCCCATGAACTGGCGCAACGGTGAATATCCCGCATGGCTGCTGAAATGGATCGACCGCTACATATCCAAATATCATTGCAACACAGCTTATCTGGATACCTTCGTTTTCCGCAACAGCCACGGAGATTTCAATCCCTTCATGAAACTTAACGGAGAGGGCGACAAACCGATGTTCAAAATGCAGTTCATGAACAAAATGTTCAAAGACATGCGTGCCAAAGAACCAGATTTCTGCGCTCTGACTGAAGGTATTGCCGACGTTTTCGGAACACAGCTTTACTTCCTGATTTCAGGTTTCGCCCGCAATCCCTCGATTTTCCGCTATACTATTCCCGACCAGATAATGTTTCAGGGAAGCTGTAATGGTTTATGGACGAGACCGCTTTCTGAGAAGAGCATTTCCGAGGCATTTCTCCTTGGCAACCGCTTTGACTGGGTTGTATTTTTTGACTCAACATACTACATTCTGAAACTGCGTCAGAGAGTCAGTCCATTCCTGAATCTGGCAGTTTTCGATGATATACTCGGCATTTCAAGCACTGTAAAAAATGCCCGTATTTACGCGCACAAAGCAAACGCCGAAACAGATAAATTCATCAGCAACAACGGCTCCTGCTATACAGCTTTGACTATTGAAAATCCCGATCTTGCCTCCGGCAAAGTCACTTACAAAACTGGATTTCCGGTCAAATATGCTATGGTTTGTGAATATCTGAAAGAACCTGTTCCAATGAAATTTGTCCAAAACAACGACACTGTCACTTTTGACATGCCGCAAGGCAAATTCTCAACTGTTCTGCTGATCAAAGAGCTTAAAAAGAATCACTCCTGGACAGCAGTTGCCGAACAGACAGATACAAATTCTTTTGAAGTACGCATAACCAATTTCCTCGACAGAAAACAAAACTTCACTGTCAAATCTCTCGGCAAAAATCACAAAATTGCCATTGCTCCATTTGCCACTGAAAATATCACTTTCAAACGTGCAGGCAGCAGTGATAAATTTGAAGTTGCTCAAATCTTCATCGAATCACCTGAATATAAAGATGTTAAGATAATTTCCGTCGGAAAAACCAACCACAAAGTTCCTTTTTATACCGTCAAACGTACCACTGCAAGCGACTTTATCAAACTTGATTTTGAAGAAATGTCATACTCCAAAAAGTCACCTTACAGCGGCAACCGTTCATTTGAACTTCAGGGCAACGGCAAATTCTGTATGAAAGGTATTCCGCTCAAACTCGAACCGGAGGCGCTCTATCAAATCGAACTTAAATATAAAAAAGGAAAAAATGTTTCTGCAAGAGGCGATAAATGTTTCCTCATGATAGGAAATTATACCAAAAACCGCAAACTTGAACGGTATCTCATTTTCGGCGGTAATACCGCCGCCGATGACAAATATCACGGTATCAAATATGAGTTCAAAACAACCAAAGATTTAAATAACTGTCAGCTTTTTATCTATAATCATGATACAACTGACTCCATTTTCATAGACGATGTTGAGCTGACCAAATACCTTTCTTTACGTAAGCCTACTGCTGCTGAACTCAAAGCTGAAGAAGAAAAAGCAAAAAAAGAGGCGGAAAAGAAAGCTCGTAAAAAAGCTGAACCACGAAAAGCCGCCCAACGTACTTATACTGTAATCCTTCAGGATAACTTTGACCGTCCTGAATGCAAAGGAGTCCCGTACGAAGGCTCCGGCGCATTGCTGATTCAGGGCAACGGCAAATACAAACAGCACACTTTCCCGCTCAAACTCAAAAAAAATCAGCGTTACCGTGTAAGTTTTGCCATTTACAAAGATTTTGAATGTTCAAAAGTCAGTCACGAAACTATGGCGGCAGTCTGCAATTATACCAAAGAACGCAAACTTGAACGGTACATGATGACTGCAGGCAGTATCAAACCTGACGGCAAATATCACCTTGCCGCAGGAGAATTTGTTACTTCTGAAAATCTGAATGACTGTTCACTTTATTTCTACAACCGCAATTCCACAGGAAAAATTTACATAGACAACCTTAAAATAGAGGAAGTAAAACAATGAAAAAACTTAAAATCGTACACATCGGTGCAGGTTCAGGCTTCGTTCTCGCCATTGCACGGGAACTCCTGAGCCATGAAATGTTCGACAATGCAGATTTTTATCTGACCGACCCCGCACCCGACCGTCTCAAATCAGCTTATGAGGCAGTTACCGCAGAACTGGCTAAAAAGCCCAATCACATCAACGTTCAGTGTTTTGAAAAAAATACTGACGCTCTTCCCGATGCAGATTACGTCATCACCTCCTGCGAACCCAACCGCTACGACAACTGGTATCATGATTTGCTCATTCCCGAACAATTCGGCTGCTATCAGGTCAAAGGTGAAAACGGTGCCCCCGGCGGTATCATTCATGCCACCAGAAACATTATTATGTTCAAGCAAATCCTTGCCGACATGAAACGCCTCTGCCCCCAGGCATGGCTTCTCAACTTCACCAATCCGATGTCATTCCTCTGCACTTATTTCAAAAATTACTCCGATATCCGCGCTCTCGGCTTCTGCCATCAGGTTCACGGTTCATTCGGTGTTATTGCAGAAATGCTCGGCTGGCAGCCCGGCGATTTGGAAGTTATTTCCGCAGGTGTCAACCACTTGAACTGGCTCTTCGACGTCCGTGTAAAAGGAACACGTGAACCAATCATGGAAGAATTTCTCGCCAAAGTCCGTCAATCAAAATACTGGCATGAACGCTTCAAAAGCATTCCCGAACAGAACTTTACTTTGAAAGTCCTTGATACTTTCAACATGTATCCCATCGGTTATGACGACCATATCATCGAATACATGCCCTTCTTCTGGACCAAAGAGGAATGGGAAAAATACGGAATTTTCTCTCACACCGAAACTTACAAACGTCTGGCAGAGAAAAAATCTCACGTACTCGAAGTTCAGCGTCTGCTCGGCAAAGAATATACAAAACCGCCGTTCCCAGTTGATCCCGATCATCCGTATTATGCAGAGAAACCCTGTGCCGCCATCGTCGCACTGGAAACCAACACTCCGACCTATTTTGACGCTATCAACATCAAAAACAACGGTGCTGTCGGCAACCTTCCTGATGATGTCATCCTTGACGTTCCCGCATTGTGCATCGGCGGTGAAGTCCGCAGTATTCATGTCGGCAACCTGCCTGACGGCCCGCTGGAAATCTGCCGCCGTCAAACACACCTCCATGAAATGCTCTCTCATGCAGTCGAAAACTGTGATAACTCTCTTATGGTTCAGATCCTCTGTCTCTGTCCGTACATTACCAGCGTAACTCAGGCAGAAAATATCTGGAAAGCATATAAAGAATATTACAAAGATTACCTCCCCGGTTTCTAATGTATTTTTTTAGGGGAGCGGAAAAACTTTTTTCTTGATTAAAAGAAAAAAGATTTTTCCGCCTCCCTAAGACCCTCCACCTTTTCAAAAAAGAAAAGAGTACTTTTTTATAGATTATGCGGGCGTTGTCGTGTTTGGCAAGGCTTTTTTTGTTTGTAAAGTTGCCAACAGGGCAGGCACATGCGCCAACAGAATAAACGATAAAAATAATGATATTTTTCCATATTTGAATTTGCAATTCATTTTATCCATGCTATTTATATATTCAGTTACCGATAGTAAAAAAGATTAAAAAAGGAAAATTTCAACTATGAAAGTTTTGTATGCTTTTATTTTACTTTTCTGCTCTTTGAATCTTATTGCGCAACAGAAAAATTTAACTTTCAACACCGGCAAAACCATGACCTGTGCCGCTTATGCAGAGAAATCTCCGGTCGTTGATGGAATCATTTCTGAAAATGAATATTTCGGCGGATATGAACAATTCGGCGTTCTGCCGGCCGGCTCAGATATGCTTTCTTCCAGACAGGCAAAATTTTATGCAGCTTTGGATGATAAATACCTATATCTGGCATGTCAGAGCGAACTGCCTGATCCGGAATCAGGAGTTGAACTTCTGAAAAAATACAAAAAAAGAGATGGCAACACTCCGCTTGATGACAGTATTGAATTTCTTATCTATCCCCCCGGTGCCGGAGCACTTTATCATTTGATAATAAATCCGGCAAATGTTGCCTTTGACCTTCAATATCCTGAAGTTAACGGAGGCATAGGACCGACTGTAAGAAAAGATTGGGATCCTGACTTTTTTGCAAAATCTTCTTTCACCGGCAAATACTGGACTCTTGAGTTGAAAATTCCACTCAAAGAACTCAACGCAAAACCATCCCGTAAACATGCGGAATGGCGTTTTCAATTTGCCAGAGGATGGAAAAATCCTATCCAGCAATGTGCAGTCAACAGAGTCACTGTTTATGCCAATCTTGAACAGATGAATCCTGTTATTTTTAACGAAAAATCTCCTGCGGTACGCTTTACCGGAATGGGGAATTATACTGAAGGGGAAAACAATATTTCATTTACGATTGATAACCCCGGAACAAAACCGGTAAAAATTCAATACAAAGTTACTGTTCTCTCTGAAGCCTCTCCAAGAAATATCAGCAATATTATTTTCCTCCGAAAACATCAAAAAAAGTCGCTTTACAATACACTGAAAAAGCAAAACTGACCAATGAAATGACCGTTATTTTTACTGAAGTTGAGACCGGGAAGGTATTATTGCAACGCTGTCTTGCCTGGCAGCTGCCTGCTGGTAAACGCTGGATCGCTCCTGATATAAAAAGCGGGGCCCAGCTGGAGATTGGAATCTATCCGTATTATAAATTGATACGTGCCAGACTCGGCAACCACGGGATACCGTTCAATACCAGAAACGTAAAATCAATCATAATGCGTGTCACTGATGATAAAGGATTTCCTGTCAGCAAAAATTTCACACCGGTAAAAAACGGAAATGACGGTTATTATTCTGAAATGCCCTTGCCTCCGCTTAAAAAAGGCAACTATTACGTTGAAGCCCGTTTGAAAAAAGAAAATGGAAAAGAAGAAATTTTCAAAACCAAATTTTTCTTTAACTCATACGAATGGGAACACAATAATATCGGATGTGACCGCATTGTTCTGCCCCCTTACAAACCACTTGTTTACAGCGGCAATACAATTCAAACTCTTATGACACGTTATACTCTGGCAAATGGTTTCTTCTCTGATATAAAAACAGGAAAAGCAGAAAAACTGCTTGCAGCGCCCATTACTATGACTGTTAACGGCAGCACACTGACCGGCAGCCGGATAAAATGGACTGAAAAAGCTGCTGATCAGGGTACTGCAATCCAGAGCCTGAATATAAGCGGTCTTGATGTGACAGTTTCAAATACTGTTGAATTTGACAATTTTGTAAAAACAGTTGTCACCGTAAAACCGCAAAAAGAATTTAAATTCAATTCCATGACATTGGAGATCCCGCTGAATTCAGATTTTGCAAAACATATACATTCAACATGCAATGTAATGCGTCACAATGTCGTTGCTTCCCTCTCCGGTAAACAGGGAGAAATCTGGAATTCAATGCAGGGAAGACATGCAGGAGCAATAGCAAATAAATTCCGTCCGTATATATGGATTGGAAATATGGCGGAAGGACTTGCCTTTTTCGCTGAAAATGATAAGAATTACAGCAGAGATCCGCAAAAGCCTATGGCGCAGCTTATACGCAAAGGTAATGAAACACGTCTGCGCATCAACTTTGTTGATAAGCCGACAGTCAGAAAAGAACCATTTACTCTCACTTTCGGTTTTCAGGCAACTCCCACCAGAAGCCGGACAAACTCTTCACGCCAATTAACAGAACGCAGCAATCTGCCGAATTCCGTAAGAATGTCACTGCTTGCCGGTGGCGGCTGCTGGAGTTGCGATGACTTCGATTTTTTCCCGAAAAACAAAGATTACTCCTACATAAATACCCTGAGTAAACTCAAAGGAACTAACCCCGACCGCAAAAAACGGGAAGAAATCATTAATAAGTTTATGCATAATTTTGCCACTTACCCGAAAGACCGGCAGAAATTTTACATCAACCATCTTGATCGCGGCATCACTTATGCTCAAATGAGCGAACTTCTCATACCTTACATGAACCCACGCGCAAGTCATTTGCGCTGGGAAGAATATAATGTCTTTATGGATGAATGGTTCTGCTCAGATTTCAGAGCAAATAATGAAGATGCCTACAATAATTCACCGACCCGGAGTTATCAGGATTTCCTGCTTTTTCATTGCAAAAAATTATTAAATGAAGGTTTGGACGGATTATATTATGATAATATCCGTGACTGGCACAATCCCAATACAGTCACCGGTCCTGCCTATGTTATGGATT
This sequence comes from Lentisphaeria bacterium, assembly GCA_017505415.1. Classification (GTDB taxonomy): domain Bacteria; phylum Verrucomicrobiota; class Lentisphaeria; order Victivallales; family Victivallaceae; genus RGIG5270. Next base: position 35,682 of record JAFVPG010000246.1, read on the forward strand.
CAGGGAAAATACAACCGTATTTTGATATTTTTGATATGCGTACACTCCTGAAAAGAGCTGCTGTGCTGATCCACAAAGAGGGAAAAAATATCTTTGACGGACGTCCGTTATTTGTTGTTCACATGACAGATACAAATATCGTTCCATTCACCAGCCTCGGCAGTATTACTATTGATTGGGAAGATAAATTCGGTGCAATGGATTATCAGGATCGATTCAGTGAAGATTATATCAAAATATGTACTTTGGGGCTGCAATCAGGAGCAATTCCTGAAATTCTTGTACAGCTCAGCGGTAATAATCGCGAACATGTCACAAGAACATTTCTTGCAGTGACATTGGCATATGATCTGCCAATGGTGCTTAACGGAGGCAATCCGACAGCCACACTTCAAAAAATCTGGCGCATTCTGAAAGAATTCGGATACGGCACTGATGATGTTGAAACTTTCCCATGCTTCAATCCATCGGGCAGACTTTCTGTAAATTCCAATAACGTCCGTATGACAGAATACCGCAAAAAAAACGGCACTGCTGTTGTTGCAGTTTCAAGTTTCGGACATAGCGGCAAAACGACTCTTGATCCCGGATTTCCAGTCAAAGAAGCTATTGATTTTGAAACAGGCAAAATTATCCCTGTAAAGAACAATTCTGCTGAATTTGAACTGCAAAAAAACGAGTTTAGATTAATCTTATTCAAATAAAAAAAAGGAGTTTTTATGAAAAAGATTTTTATCATTACTGTAATGCTGTTCTGCGGCATGATTTATGCAGCTGAAACAGCTCCCATGCCGAAATTTGAGGACGCAGTTTCATTTTACATCTCGTTTGATGATGCAACCTTGAATGCGGATATATCTCTGGGCAATGAAAAACCCGTCTCTATTATCGGCAACAAAAAAGGTACTTTTATTACCGGTCTCAGAGGTAAAGCATTATTATGCGGAGATAAAGGCACAAAAGTACGATTCGCTCATAAAAAAAACCTGAATTTTGATAAATCAGGAACTGTTGTATTCTTTTATAAAGGCGCATTCAAAAATATGCAGTCCGGTCCCAGAGTATTTTTCTGGGGAATTGAATCAAATATCGGTTATGTCGGACTGCAGCTTGCCAATGACCCGCATAAGGTTTGTCCCTGCAAACGTGATCTGCATACAATGTTTCTGCGGGGAAAACGTATCAAAGACAAAATTTACTCTACAAAACTTACTGCAGGAGAAGCAGGTTGTGAAAAATGGCACATGATTGCTTTTTCATGGGCACCGGGACAACTCAGTGTCAAATATGATAATACCGCTGTCAAAAATTATCCTGTTCCGTTCGATATAGCAGAAGCCGACTTCCCTGCCAATGATTTTTCTGTCGGCAGCGATATTCACTGGCAATATTATATTGATGAATTCACTGTGTACAACCGCAGACTTTCCGATTCAGAACTTTCTGAAATATACAATCATTACATAAAACAATAAGGAATTGAAAATGAAAAAACATTACAATTTCACTTTGATTGAATTACTTGTTGTAATTGCGATTATTGCAATTTTGGCCGGAATGCTTCTGCCCGCATTAAGCAAGGCAAGAGAAGCGGCAAGATTCACAATTTGCAAAAACAACATGAAAAATCTCGGTACAGCCGGAATAATGTATTCTGATGCTTATCAGGATTATGCCCTGCCTTTCAAAATCGGTAATTATTCTTACGTAATCGATGGTGATGACCTGAAAAATGCTATGCACATGACTCTTTTGGGCGCAGTAGGAATCGTTTATGAGAAAAGACCTTTCGATAATAAAACACGTACGATAATGTGTCCGAATGTTCCATTGAGAGCATCTCAACAGGGCACAGATTGTTACCACTGGGGAATCAATACTCTCATATCACCTCTTAAAAGTACTGCTGATGTTGACTGGGAAAAATTACCAAAAGTGACCAATATTACCAAAGCATCTGAAGCATTCTTTTTTATTGAGACCTGCAATAAGGAAAATGCGACAGAGGCAGAAAAAAAATACGGTAACGCATGGTCATTTGTACGTCACGGAATGCCGACTCAAGCCTGTCAGGCGGATATATACCGTCACAAAGGCAAATTCAATGTTCTCTTTTTTGACGGTCATGTTGATTCAAGGAATTACAATACTATTCCCATTACAACCACTGCCGCAGCGGTCAATGCTTCTTCATTCTGGACCGGAAAATAATTTCTGATTAAATACTCAACTCTGAAATCAATATTTTTATGGCTGTTACAGAACCTCAGAATAGAAAAATAACAGCCATTTTTGTTATTTTTCTGCTGCATATCAACTGATCTTTATTACATCCGCCCCGGCGTTCCCTTGTCACGCCATAGCCTTCTGCACTGGTAAAGGGTGTTCGCCCCCCGTTTTGTTCTGCTGGCGCATGTGCCTGCCCTGTTGGCAACTTTACAAACAAAAAAAGCCTTGCCAAACACGACAACGCCCGCATAATCTATAAAAAAGTACCCTTTTCTTTTTTGAAAAGGTGGAGGGTCTTAGGGAGGCGGAAAAATCTTTTTTCTTTTAATCAAGAAAAAAGTTTTTCCGCCTCCCTAAAAAAAGTTTCCTCCCCTGAAAAACTCAGTAATGACTTTCGGGAGAAGCGAAGATGAAAGCGCAAATTGAAGCGGCGGGGAGCATCATATAACTTTCCGTAAGAGAAATGCCGATATTTTCTCTGGCATTGAGCATTTTGAAAATCGGGAGTTTCAATTTATGGTCGGGGCATGCGGGATAACCGGGAGCGGCACGCACGCCTGCGATTTCTGAATTGAATAAATCTTTACGATTATTGATAACGGCGGGGCTCTGCCAATATTCAGTCAGAATATCACGATGGAGTTTTTCTGCAAACGCCTCTGCCAGAGATTCGGCAAGAATTTTGATAAGCATTGCGGAATATTCATCATTATTTTTCATGAATATATCGGCACTCTCCTGTGCTCCGAAACCGGCAGATAGAGCGAACATGCCGAGATAATCATTTTCTGCAAGAAAATCGGCAAGAGAAGTTGCAACGCCTTTCTGAATACGTCTGGGGAAGTTTATTTTTTCAAAAACAGTACCATTTTCTGCAAGAAATTCGACGTTTTCGCCATAAGATTTGACAGGTACGATACGGAATACCGCTTTGAAACGGAGCAAATCCTGAGCCAGCAGTTTTTCAGCATCACTTTTCAGTTCAGCTTTTGCTTTTTTGCTTTCAGACGACTCACCTTTTATCTCCCATATACGATAAAAAGAGTCCCAGTTCATGAAAGGCAGCAAATCGGCAAGTCCGGCTTCAACGATATGCAAATCTGTATCAAGCGGTGCGGGAGATGCAGTTTCAACTTTGGACGCACTGACAACAGATTGGAAAGCATTTTTCTGTTGATATTCCAAACGTATTTTTTCATATTTTGCTTTAAGCTCAGATTCAAAAGCGGCTTTTTTTGCATTATTCAAAAGCGCATTCAAAACCGGAATGATCTGCGATGCATCACTGACCTGCACACAGGGTGCATGATAATGCGGCTGTATAAAAAGTGCCGTATGCTCAACAGAAGTTGTTGCTCCGCCGACTATCAACGGCATGGACAATCCATCTTTTTCAAGCATTGAGGCAACCGTTACCATTTCACCGAGAGAAGGAGTAATAAGACCGCACAAACCGACGGCATCTGCATTGTATTCTTTAGCAGCGGCAATGATTTTTTCAGCTTCGACCATAACGCCGAGGTCAATGACTTCATAGTTGTTGCAGCGGAGAATAACACCGACAATATTTTTGCCGATGTCATGAACGTCGCCTTTTACGGTGGCGAGAACGACAGTACCGGCTTTGGATTTGGCATCATCAGAATTGAGATAAGGAGTAAGCAGTTCAACTGCCTGCTTCATGGTGCGTGCAGTTTTGACAACCTGCGGCAGAAACATTTTGCCGTCACCGAAAAGTCTGCCGGTTTCCCGCATACCATCCATCAGAGGACCTTCAATTATCTCAAGAGCAAAAGAATAAATCTTCAAAGCCTCCTGCAAATCTTCACTCAAAAAAGCATCATCTCCATGAATCAAAGCATACTGCAAACGTTTTTCACAATCAAATTTGCGCCATTGCGGCACAGTTCCGACAATTTTTTCCGTTACTGAATCATTTTTTATTCTCGATGCAAGCTCCAGCAATTTCTCATCAGCATCAGGAGCAGTGTTCAAAATTACCGCTTCAACCGCCTCTCTGAGTTCACTGTCAATATCATCATAAATATCAAGCTGGGCAGGATTTACAATCGCCATTCCAAGTCCTGCCTTGACTGCATGATAAAGGAAAACGCTATGCATTGCACGACGGACTTTTTCATTGCCTCTGAAAGAAAATGAAACGTTACTGATACCGCCGGAAACAGAAACAAGCGGCATTTCCTGCTTGATTTGCCGGACAGCTTCTATAAAATCAACACCATAACTCTTATGCTCCGCCATTCCGGTTGCAACCGCAAAAACATTGGGGTCAAAAATTATATCTTCAGGCGGTACATCCGCTTTTTCCGTAAGAAGTTTGTACATGCGTCTGCAAACCTCCACACGGCGTTCAACGGTATCTGCCTGACCTTTTTCATCAAAAGCCATGGCAAGGATCGCCGCACCGAATTTGCGTGCTTCACGGGCTTTGGCAAGGAAAAGCTCCTCGCCTTCCTTGAGACTTATTGAATTTATAATACATTTGCCCTGAACGCATTGCAAACCTTTCTGAATAACTTCCCAGCGGGAGGAATCAAGCATGATTGGAACTTTGGCAACATCAGGATCTGAACCGAGATTGAGCAGAAAAGTTTCCATTATCTCTTCAGAATCAAGCATCGCATCATCCATATTAATATCCAGAACCTGCGCCCCATTCTCAATCTGACTGCGGCAGATGCGCAGACCTTCCGCATAATTGCGTTCTTTCATCAAATTCAAAAATTTGCGTGACCCGGCAACATTGGCACGTTCCCCGATATTAATGAACGGCAATTCATCACTGACCACCACACTGTCAAGATTGGCAAGGCGCAATTTAGGTGCGATTTCAGGTAATTTGCGGGGAGCGATCCCCTTGACCGCCTGGGCTATGGCACGGATAAAATCAGGATTAGTACCGCAGCAGCCGCCAACGATATTAAGCAAACCATCCTGCGCCATTGAACGGATTATTTCAGCCATTTTTTCCGGAGTCTGATGATAACGTCCGAGTTCATCGGGAAGTCCTGCATTGGGATGAGCAGAGACAAAACACGGAGCTTTAACAGCGAGTTCCTCGATAAATTTACGCATTTCCTCCGCACCGAGAGCGCAGTTGAAACCGACAGACAGCAGACTTGGGGCATGAGAAACAGAAATAAGAAACGATTCCGTATTCTGCCCTGCCAGCAATCTGCCGCTGCAATCACTTACCGTACCGGAAAACATGATCGGCAATTCAGTTCCGAGTTCAGCAAAAAGTTCCTGTGCCGCATAAGCAGCGGCTTTTGCATTCAAAGTATCAAAAACAGTTTCAATCAAAAGCATGTCAACTCCGCCCTCGATCAAACCTCTGATACCGGGCTTATATGATTCAACCATCTCTTTGAACGTCAAATCCCGATATGCAGGATCATTGACATCAGGCGACATTGAGAGAGTTTTGCCGGTGGGACCTATTGAACCTGCAACAAAACGCGGCACACCTGTTTTTGCAGTAAATTCCGCCGCAGTTTCTGCGGCAATTTCAGCTCCGGCAAAAGCAATTTCATAGACATATTCTTCCAAGCCGTATTCACGCTGTGAAATAATATTGGCACTGAAAGTATTGCTTTCAACAATATCTGCACCGGCTTCAAAATACATTGAATGGATTTTTTTGATAATATCAGGACGGCTGATATTCAAAACATCATTATTCCCTTTAAGCAAAGTCGGATGGGAAGCGAATTTTTCACCTTTGAAATCATTTTCTCCGACGTTGAAAGTCTGAATCATAGTTCCCATAGCTCCATCAAGCACAAGGATGCGTTCCAAAAGCGCATTATACAGCATGTCAGTACGTTCTTTTCTCATATTTCACCTCAACTGATAACACGGATAGCTATTTCAACTTTGCCGAATGGAGCGCTTATCTGCACACCTGCAACAGCATGACGGATTTTTTCGATAGATTCTTTGGCAATAGCGATACCGACATCGAGCTGCTCCTCTTTGGTAGAGACTGCGCTCATGCGTTTGATCACATGATCAGGCACAGTGACACCGGGAACTTCATTTTTCATAAATTCAGCATTCCGCAAACTTGCCAGCGGCCAGATCCCTGCAATAACAGGAATTTCCTGCAATTCAGGAACATTTTCAATAAAACGCAAAAGAGCATCAGCATCAAAAACCGGCTGAGTGACAATATATTCCGCACCGGCTTCAATTTTCTCCCGTGTGCGGCGTATTTCACGCGCCATATCAATAGCATTGGGGTCAGCACCTGCTCCGATAACTGCGGCAGTCGGGGCTGGAATCGGTTTGCCGATAAGATCAAGTCCATGATTGAGACGATTCTGTATTTTTATGATACCGATGGAATCAATATCAAAAACGCCTGACGCAAAAGGATAATCACCAAGTTTTGGAGGGTCGCCGGTAATAAAAAGAATATTATTTATTCCGAGAGCGGCACAACCGAGCAAATCTGACTGCATGCCGATAAGATTTTTGTCACGGCAGCACTGATGCAGAATCGTTTCGATACCAGCCTCACGCTGAATCATACATGCGGCGGCAATAGCAGAAATCCTTGAACTTGCACGGGGGCCGTCAGGAATATTTATCGCATCAAAACCAGCTTCACGGCATTGAACTGCTTTTTCAATGGTATTATTCAACTGATACCCCTGCGGCGGCACTATTTCAATGTTGCAAATCCATTTACCTTCAGCAAGTTTACGGGCAAAAGATGAACGTTCTGCAAACTCCACTGCATCAACACCCTGATTTTCAACTTTTACATCAAGAACAGTTTTATTCGACTGCGCTCTTGCCAACGGATTCAAACTGCGTGACATATCTGCAATATCGTCCGGATTTGTACCGCAGCATCCGCCGATACCTTTAGCGCCGAGGGACATATAACGCATGGC